>NZ_PNDT01000090.1:0-26311 GCF_005886375.1 Pseudoalteromonas sp. S1727 | reverse complement strand
AACCTAGAACCTAGAACCTAGGCCCTAGATCCTAGTTTTAAAATTAAAGAATAAAGCGGCTTAGGTCTTCATCTTCAACTAATGCGCCTAGGTGCTTCTCTACATAACTTGCATCAATTACGATATTGCTACCTGCTTGCTCTGAGGCGTCAAATGAAATCTCTTCCATTAGTTTTTCCATCACAGTATGCAGGCGACGAGCACCGATGTTTTCGGTTTTCTCATTTACTTGCCATGCTGCTTTTGCAATGCGTTCAATGGCATCGTCGCTAAATTCAACACTGACTTGCTCTGTTTTAAGAAGCGCATGTTGTTGCTCTGTCAATGAAGCATGTGGTTCTGTAAGGATGCGTTTAAAGTCATCAGCCGTGAGCGCTTCAAGCTCTACACGAATAGGTAGGCGGCCTTGTAGTTCTGGGATCATGTCTGATGGTTTTGCCATTTGGAATGCACCAGAGGCAATAAACAACATATGGTCGGTTTTTACCATACCGTGTTTAGTGCTAACCGTTGATCCTTCGATTAATGGGAGTAAATCACGTTGTACGCCTTCACGGCTTACGTCTGGGCCTGATGATTCACCGCGCTTACAGATTTTGTCTATCTCATCGATAAACACAATGCCGTTTTGTTCAGCAGCGAAGATGGCTTGCTCTTTTAGCTCTTCAGGGTTTACTAATTTTGCTGCTTCTTCTTCAACTAATAGTTTGAAGGCTTCTTTGATTTTTACTTTGCGCTTACTGCGTTTGTCACCAGACATATTTTGGAACATGCTTTGCAGCTGGTTGGTCATTTCTTCCATACCCGGTGGTGCCATGATCTCAACATTTGGTTGTGCTTGGGCTAAATCAATGTCGATTTCTTTGTCATCTAGTTGCCCTTCACGTAGTTTCTTACGGAATACTTGGCGTGTAGATGAGCCGTCTTCGCGTTTGCTTTCGCCAAAAGAATCTTTGGCTGGTGGCAATAGGGCGTCTAAAATGCGTTCTTCTGCGGCTTCTTCAGCGCGATGTTTGAACTTCTTAGTCTGCTGTTCGCGAGTCATTTTAATTGACACGTCAACTAAGTCACGAATGATGGTTTCAACTTCTTTACCAACATAGCCTACTTCGGTGAACTTTGTTGCTTCTACTTTAATGAAAGGGGCGTTAGCAAGTTTTGCTAAGCGACGAGCAATTTCAGTTTTACCTACACCTGTTGGGCCGATCATCAATATGTTCTTTGGTGTTACTTCTGTGCGAAGATCTTCATTAAGTTGCATGCGGCGCCAGCGGTTACGAAGTGCAATAGCCACTGCTTTTTTAGCTTTTGCTTGACCAATAATATGTTGATCAAGTTCATGAACGATTTCTCTGGGAGTCATATCAGACATAGCAGTTCCTATTACAATTCTTCGATGGTTTGGAAGTTATTTGTGAAGACACAAATATTGCCTGCGATGGTGAGGCTTTTTTCAACGATGTCGCGGGCGCTTAGATCGGTATTTTCAAGTAGAGCTGTTGCCGCTGATTGCGCAAAATTACCACCACTACCGATGGCAATTAGGTCGTTTTCAGGTTGCACAACATCCCCGTTACCGGTGATGATCAAAGATGCGGTGGAATCGGCCACTGCGAGTAGGGCTTCTAACTTTCGTAAGGCGCGATCGCTGCGCCAATCTTTGGCCATTTCAACAGCGGCTTTGGTCAAGTTGCCTTGATGCATTTCAAGTTTGCTTTCAAAACGTTCGAATAGGGTGAAGGCATCAGCAGTGCCGCCAGCGAAACCGGCGATCACTTTGCCATTATAAAGGCGTCGAACTTTGCGGGCATTGCCCTTCATTACGGTGTTACCAAGCGAAACTTGGCCATCGCCACCAATAACGACTTTATCGCCGCGACGTACACTTACAATAGTGGTCATGTTATTCCTCATCATCGAGCCGCAGGGGCAGCTCGTTAAAAACGATTGATGATGAGTTAATATGGGTTAATGGGTTAAAATCAAGTCCAATTCCAAATTCCACAGCCAGTTATTTTGCTGCGCTTGAGTTTATTTTTATCACTTTCGGCTAAACGTTTGGTTTTGTAAGGGCCTAAGCGTACTTTATACCAAACCCCATTAGTGCCCGTTGTTTCTCTAATTTCGGCGATGAGTCCGGCAAATGCTATTTTTGCTTTGAGAGTTTCGGCTTGGGCATGGGTTCTGAACGAGCCGCACTGCATTACATAGGGGCCTTTTTGTTCAATTTCTCTTACTTCAACTTGAATCTCATGTTCTTTGATTTCTTTAATAAATTCTGGCGGACGCGGCTTTGCTAGTTGTTCTTTTACTGTTGCCGATACTGGGTTTGCTTGTTGCTCAACTAATTTTGGATCGGCATTGGTTTTTACATACCATAAACCAAAGCTAAAACCCGCAACTAACAATACAACCACAAGCAGCAATAAAACCGGGAATGGTTTTTTTGGTGGCGGCTGTTTTTTACGGTTATTTGGTTTTTTATTTATAAAATCATGTTGTGCCATGGTTATGTGGACTTCTAACCTTAAATCATATCTATAGGATCTACATCTAAGCTCCATCGCACCTTTTGCGCTAATTTACTGGTACTTAAATAGTCGACCATTTGCGCGAGATATTGGTGTAATAGAGGGCGTTCGAGCGCTTGAATATGTAATTGAAAACGATATTTCCCTGCAATTCGCTCGAGTGGTGCAGGGATCGGCCCCAGCAATTGTATACCAGTTAGACTCTGAACTGGAACTAAATCCGTTAAAAAATCGACCACTTGCTTTATGTTGTGTCCTTCAGCGCGCACAATTGCCATATTAGTAATGGGAGGTAATTGTGCGTCATCACGCTCCTGTAATGCAAAGCGGGCAAAATCTTGGTAACCATTGTTGACTAAGTCTTGTAATAGCGGATGTTCAGGAAAATGCGTTTGTAATAAAACCTGCCCAGGTTCGCCACTGCGACCAGCACGTCCTGCAACTTGCGTAACCAGTTGTGCTAAATGCTCAGTGGCGCGAAAATCACAGGAATACAAGCCACCATCTACGTCGAGTATCAGTACAAGACTAACATCAGGAAAGTGATGGCCTTTAGCCAGCATTTGCGTGCCAACCAAAATACGTGCGCCACCTTGGTTTATGTCGTCTAAGGCTTTTTCTAAGCTGCCTTTACGGCGCGTTGAATCACGGTCGATCCGGCTAATTGGCGTGTCAGGAAATTCACTCGCTAAAAATTCTTCTATTTGCTCCGTGCCTTTTCCATTTGGAAATATTTGCGTACTGCCGCAGTCTGGGCACTGGTGTGGCACGCGTTCTTGCTCACCGCAATGGTGGCAAA
The DNA here is from genome assembly GCF_005886375.1 of Pseudoalteromonas sp. S1727. NCBI lineage: Bacteria > Pseudomonadati > Pseudomonadota > Gammaproteobacteria > Alteromonadales > Pseudoalteromonadaceae > Pseudoalteromonas > Pseudoalteromonas sp. S1727. The sequence continues at coordinate 22,981 of NZ_PNDT01000090.1, read as the reverse complement.
TCATCTGTCCAATCGCTTTATGGAACGTTGCACTGGTACTACAACGTGTACATTCACTAAGCCAGCCACATTCATGGCAGATCAAGGTTGGCGAAAAACCACGGCGGTTTAAAAATACCATCACTTGTTTGCCGCGCTTTAAATGCTGGCGAATCATTGCCAGGCTTCCGTGTGCTATACCTGCTTGATCAGGTTGGCCTTTCATATCCAGTAATTGAAATTGGTTATCGGTACTGGTTTGTGCGCGTTGCGTTAAGCTTAATAATTGATATTTATTGTTCAGCGCTTTATGTAAGGTTTCAAGTGCTGGGGTTGCTGAGCCTAAAATGAGTGGGATCTTATGTTGAAAAGCGCGATAGGCCGCAAGGTCACGAGCATGATAACGCAGGGTATCTTGTTGTTTAAAAGAGCTGTCGTGCTCCTCATCCACGATGATCATACCGAGTTTTAAAAACGGCAAAAAAATACTCGAGCGGGTACCAATCACTATGGCACAGCTGGCTTTTTCACAAAAACGCCACGTTTGTAAGCGCTCGTTATCGGTCAGTGCTGAATGCCATAACATAATAGGAGTATCAGGAAAGCGACGACGAAAACGATTCACCGTTTGTGGTGTCAGACCAATTTCAGGCACCAGTACTAATGCTTGTTCACCACGTTTTAAAACATCTTCAAGGCATTGTAAATAAACTTCGGTTTTACCACTGCCGGTTACGCCTTCGAGTAAAAAGCTATTAAACCCTTTAGCTTGATTAATTGTACTGCAGGCGACGGCTTGCTCTTTATTTAGTGTGGGCTTAGTGCCCACTGTGGGTATTTGTTGTTGCCATTGATTATCGTGCTCAATAGTTTGGCTGATCAGTTCTTTAGCCAGTAAGCTGTCGATGGTTTTTTTATTAAATCCCAGTGCTTTTAGTTCTGTTAAAGACGATTTACCTGATTCGGCTAATTGTTTTAGTAAGCTTAATTGGCTTTTAGCTTTTAAAGACGGCAGCTTGGCGCCTTTATCGGTCAGTGTCACCATATTGATACTGCTTTTATCTGGGCATAACCCTTGGCGTAGGGCACTAGGTAAAGCAATATGAATGGTTTCGCCTAATGGGTAGCAGTAGTAACGGGCGGTGAAACGCAATAATTCGAGATGTTGTGGCGAAAGAATCGGTTCATCGTCAATGACTTCAAACATGTCTTTGAGTTTGTCTGCGGGCACGTCACTGTGGTTTTTTAAAGCCAATACCACCGCAACTTTACGTTGATTGCCAAACGGTACCATAACACGGGCGCCCACCTGAGGCGGTGTTAATAAACCGCTAAGCTGCGCTGGGATGCGATAATCAAAAGTGCGCTGCAACGGAACTTTTATAGCAACTTCAACAAAACTCATAACAACCCAAACAGTAACTAGCAAGGAAGTTAATGTACTAAAATTACAGCTAAAAACCTAGCAGCTAATCTTTGCTTTAAAGTTTTTGGTTGTTTTATTAGCAAAAACGCTATTTAAAGCTTGTAGCAAGCGGGGTTGTTGCATAGAATACGCGTCCTAAATAATTTGTTTTAACGACGTATGGTACCAGACTTCGGGTTTGGAGAGCGATGCGGCCTTAACTAGAGGTTTCTATGAAAGAAGGTATTCACCCTAAGTACGAAGTAATTTCAGCAACTTGTTCATGCGGAAATAAATTCGAAACTAGTTCAACACTGTGTAAAGACATTCACTTAGACGTATGTTCTGCGTGTCACCCGTTTTACACTGGTAAGCAAAAAGTTTTAGACACTGGTGGCCGTGTTGATCGCTTCAACAAGCGTTTCGGTTCACTTAGCAGCAAGTAATTATTGTTGTTTTGTCGGAAAAAGCACCCTAGGGTGCTTTTTTTTATGCCTGTGGTTTATAAAAACAGCAGTCACTTAGCCTTTAAGCTTTGCTCATTTAGGGCGCCTCCTCAGATTCATTATGTTGTGACTATTTCCCACTTTTATATCCAGTATAGCGAGCAAATAACAGACAAATAGTGATTAATTCTTTATATTGAATCTACTGTTAAAACGTAACTTTGGATGCTTTTACCGATAAAATTAAAGTTTATGCAGCTAAATGTTGCTAACTTCTGAATTTTTAGCGCTATAGCTGTTATTGCTGATTTTTGCTTTCAATACTCACTTAATAAGCATTTTTAGTTAGGTATTTTGATGCTTTATAATTATTTTTTAGGCAAAAAAAACAGGTATTTTGCAAAATTTGCCGACAAAACGCATAAAATTAACGGATATAGCATATAACAGGATAGACCTGATATTGCTTGAATTAAATTATAATATAGGTATCGTTCCTTAATAGGTGTCGTTCCCTATAAGAACTGCTTACTCTCACTTTCAACTTAATTTACTTGCAGGATAAAATCGCGTTATGTCAGATTTTCGTGAACAAGCTTTACATTACCATTCGCACCCCGTTCCAGGAAAGATCAGTATCGAGCTTACTAAGCCGGCTGAAACAGTCCAAGATCTCGCTTTAGCATATAGCCCTGGTGTTGCTGAACCTGTACGTGAAATCGCTGCTGATCCTGCTAATGCCTATAAATACACGGGTAAAGGCAATATGGTTGCGGTTATCACTAACGGTACTGCCATCTTAGGTTTAGGTAACTTAGGGCCATTGGCGTCGAAACCCGTTATGGAAGGGAAAGCGTTATTATTTAAACGTTTTGCTGGCCTTGATTCGATTGATATTGAAGTAAAGCACAACACCACAGAAGACTTTATCAATACCGTTGCTAATATTGCCGATACGTTTGGTGGTATCAACTTAGAAGATATCAAAGCGCCTGAGTGTTTTGAAATCGAAAAAGCATTAATTGAACGTTGTAGCATCCCAGTATTTCATGATGATCAACACGGTACCGCGATTGTGACCGCAGCAGGTATGATTAATGCGTTAGAAGTGCAAGGTAAAGATATTGAAGATGCGATTATCGTGTGTTTAGGTGCAGGGGCCGCAGCAGTTGCCTGCATGGAGCTACTCATTAAGTGTGGTGCATTGCGCGAACATATTTATATGCTCGATCGTAAAGGGGTTATTCATACTCGTCGTGATGACTTAAACGAATATAAGCAGCTATTTGCTAACAATACTGATAAACGTACCTTGCAAGATGTGATTGCAGATGCTGACGTGTTTGTTGGGGTGTCTGGGCCAAATCTATTAGCGCCAGAAGATCTTAAATTGATGGCTGATAAACCTGTGGTATTTGCTTGCTCAAACCCAGATCCAGAAATATCACCTGAGCTTGCTCACAGCGCTCGCAATGATTTAATTATGGCGACGGGTCGCTCTGATTATCCAAATCAAGTAAACAACGTATTGTGTTTCCCATTTATTTTTCGTGGTGCACTAGATGTACGCGCTAGCAAAATAAATGATGAAATGAAAATTGCGGCGGTTGATGCTATTCGTAGCATTGCTAAAGAGCCAGTCCCTGTAGAAGTATTAAAAGCCGCAGGTGTTGATAAGCTTGAGTTTGGCCCTGAGTACATCATTCCAAAACCAATGGATCCGCGTTTATTACCGCGTATCGCTAAAGCGGTCGCACAGGCGGCTATTGATTCTGGTGTCGCACGTATTGATATGCCTGAAAATTATATGGCTTAGATCGGAACATACAATAAAAAACCTCAGTACCGTTAAGTCGCTGAGGTTTTTTTGTATTTAATTCCTGAAGTATATTATTTTTAATCTTCGTTGAGTACAGGCACTTCTAAGCCCATTTCAAGCATGATTTTCTTCACTTCTTCAGGGACTTTCTCTGGATTATCTTTACGTAAGTCTTCATCGTTTGGCAATGGTTGGCCAGTAAACGCATGTAAAAACGCTTCACAAAGTAGTTCGCTATTGGTTGCGTGACGAAGGTTATTAATTTGACGGCGAGTACGCTCATCAGTTAAAACTTTTAATACATTAAGCGGGATCGAAACGGTGATCTTTTTAACTTGTTCTGATTTTTTCCCGTGTTCTGCGTATGGGTGAATATACTCACCATTCCATTTAGCCATAGGATGTGTCGTTGCCTCAGGTTGTTAATTGTTTGCGCGGCCTTTTGCGCACAAAGATGCCGAAATTCTATCGTTTTAAATAAGATAGTCAAATACTAGTTATTTAGCCATCTAGCAACATAAATGTTTTTACTGCCGTACTTGCACCTAAAACAGCATAAATGCTTTGACTTCTTAAATCCGATCCTCTAACCTTTTGGACGTCTAAACATCCATTTAATTGTAGGTGACGTTATGAGTCAAAAGAATAAAGCGACCATTGCAGTGCGTAATGGCATTGATGCAGATAAACATCACGGTGCTGTTGTGCCTCCCATTCATTTATCGACCACCTACTCATTTGCCGATTTTGATACCAAGCGTCAATATGATTACGGCCGCAGCGGTAATCCAAATCGTGACATTTTAGCTGAAACCCTAGCAAAGCTTGAAGGCGGTGCAAAGGGTATAATCACTGCAACAGGTATGGCTGCAGTGCATTTGGCCACACAACTACTGAGTAGCGATGATACCCTAGTGATCCCACATGATTGTTATGGTGGCAGTTATCGCTTATTTACTTCACTTGAAAAGCGTGGCTTATTAAAGTTAGTAGTTTTAGATTTAACTAAATCTGAAAACCATCAAAAAATTCTTGAGATAAAACCAAAGCTTATTTGGATTGAAACGCCAAGCAATCCAATTTTACGCTTAACAGATATTAAAGCGATCACCACAATTGCGAAGCAGTGTGGCGCATTAGTTGGCGCAGATAACACCTTTTTATCACCAGCATTACAAAACCCAATTGAGTTTGGTGTTGATATTGTGGTGCATTCGACGACTAAATATATCAATGGTCACTCTGATGTTGTAGGCGGTGCTGTGATTGCAGCAACCCAAGAGCTTGGCGATGAACTTGCTTGGTGGGCTAATAATATTGGTATTACAGGGGCGCCGTTTGATAGCTACTTAACTTTACGTGGCCTGCGTACTTTAAATGTTCGTTTGCGCCAGCACCAAGAGAATGCCTTTATTATTGCCGAGTATTTAGAAAACTCACCTTACGTGAGCCAAGTCTATTACCCAGGTCTTGAGTCTCACCCGCAACATGAGTTGGCAAAACAGCAACAACGTGGCTTTGGTGGTATGGTAAGCTTTGATATTAAAGGTGATATTAATGATGCAGCGGCATTTCTAACTAGCCTAGAAGAGTTCAGTTTGGCGGAATCGCTCGGTGGCGTAGAGAGTTTAATTTGTCATCCTGCAACCATGACCCATGCAGGAATGGAAGCGAATGCACGGTTAGCCGCTGGCGTAGGCGATACGCTGATCCGTATTTCGGTTGGTATTGAAGATGCCAAAGATTTGGTTGCTGATTTAGAACGCGTATTTAATAAGGTGAAACCTGGGCAAGGTCAGCACACAACGGCTGCAACATCGGTTTCTCAACAACAAGATCAAGAGCAATCAAGCTCATTTAAGCTGACTCCAGCACATACGGCTTTGTGGTAATAGAAATGGTAAATATAGTTCATAAATTTGGTGGTTCTAGTTTAAGTTCGGCAGAGCGTTATCAGGCCGTTGCTAATATTATTTTAGCGCATACTGAGGCGGGTGACTGTGTGGTGGTTTCTGCCGCAGGAAAAACCACCAATACGTTAGTTAAACTGTGGCAAAGCTACCAACAAGGTGATCAGCAAGCGGTTAGTGATATTTTACTACAACTTGATAATCATCAACGTACATTGATTGAGCAATTACTAAGCCCTACAGCGCGATATGCTGCATTAAATATACTTGAGCAAGAGTTGGCCTTAATAGCACAACAAGCGCAACAGCAAAGCTTACAGGAAGCTGCATTACTTGCTCATGGTGAAGTATGGTCGGCACGGCTATTAGCAACCTATTTGCAGCAACTTGGCCTTGCTGCAAATGATGTGGATGCACGGCAATTATTTACCTTAAATGATGGGCAATTATTACATCAAAAAAATCAACAAGCGTGTGCGCAGTTAATTTCGGCCAATAGCATTAATGTGGTTACAGGCTTTATTGCCGCCGATTGCCAAGCAAATACGGTAACACTTGGGCGTAATGGCAGTGATTACAGTGCAACTTTATTGGGGAGTTATTGTAATGCTCAACAAGTGTCAATTTGGACCGATACCCAAGGGGTTTTTAGTACTGATCCGCGTAAAGTTAAAAAAGCGATTAAGTACTCAAAGGTATGTCGTGGCCAAGCTAACCTGCTCGCCCGTTTAGGCAACCCTGTATTACATGCGAAAACACTTTCGCCATTAAAAAATACTGATATTAAATTAGTGGTCCGTAGCAGCTATGAAACAGAAGCCAGTGCCACGGAAATTGTTAAAGAAGGCTACAGTAAAGCGAAGCGTTTTATTACTACCTTAGAAAATATTGATTTACTGCGCATTGATCAGTTACGTGGTGGAGAAATTGGTGAATTAAGTCAACTTATTCAACATAGTTTGCATCACTTTATAGAAAATGGAGATACCTATTTATTGGTGCCAGCTAGCGCTACTCATCAAGTGGTCAGTCATTTGCAAGGTCGCGCTAATATTATTGAATCTAATTTACATGGTTGCGCCGTTGTCGCGCCAAGTAATGATGTGGCGCAACTATTTGAACAAGCAACTCAAGTGCTTACTGAGCAAAGCTTAACGCCACGTTTTAGCCACCAAGATGCAGACTATATTTTGTTGTTAACCGATCAATCAATTGATAGTGATGTATTAACCTTATTGCACGATAAATTGATCAACAAAGGTCAGGAGCTGGCTATTATTGTGGCGGGATTAGGCAATGTTGGCGAAGTGTTTATTGAGCAACTGAGTCAGCAACTGAATCGTTTGCAACACCATTTTAGCGTTAAATTGGTTGGTTTGTTACGCTCACGGGCAATGTTGTTTAGCCCAAGTGGTATTGCGCTAGAGCAGTGGCAATCACAGTGGCAAAACGAAGCGATTGATTATCAACAGGATGACTTATTAACGCGTATTAGTGAACTTGATTACGAACATAAAGTGGTGATTGATATTACCGCCAGTGAAGCATTTAGTGAGTTATATCCTGCGTTTGTAAATTTAGATTGTCATTTGATCAGCGCTAATAAATACGCCGGCACGGCCAATAATGATTGGTATCAAAACTTACGCCGTAATTTAGCTGAGCGTAATTTGTTATGGCGCTATAACACCAGCGTTGGTGCTGGTTTACCAATTAACTTTGCATTAGCTGATCTACAAAACAGTGGTGATAGCATTACCCACATTGAAGGGGTATTCTCGGGCACGCTTTCGTGGTTGTGCAGTCGTTATGATGGCAGTGTGCCGTTTTCAGATTTAGTACTGCAAGCGCAACAAATGGGATACACCGAGCCTGATCCTCGTGAAGACTTATCAGGGCGAGATATGCAGCGTAAGCTACTAATTTTAGCTCGTGAATTAGGTTTAACGTTGGAGCTAGACGACATTGCTTTAACGCCGTTAATGCCTGAGCAATTAGCGCAAGGTGATTGGCAATCTTTCCTTGATAACAAGCAGTTGCTTGATGACTTTATTGCTGAAAAAGCCGCTGATGCCGCTAAAGATAATAAAGTACTGCGTTATACCGGCGCGCTGACAATTGCCGAAGGCAAAGTAACCGCTAAAGTGGGATTGGCATACGCAACTCAAGGGGATGCCTTAGCTAACTTGACTCCTGGCGACAATATTTTTGTGATCAACAGCCAGTGGTATAGTGATAATGCCTTGGTGATCCAAGGCCCTGGTGCTGGTAAAGAAGTGACCGCCGCGGGCGTACATTCTGATTTATATTGGTTAATACAAAATCTAAAATAATCGAGATCATCAATGATAAAAAAGCGCCAGTCGGCGCTTTTTTACGTAGTTACGATTTTATATTGCGACGATTAAAACAGCTCTTCTTCTGTTTTAGTTTCTTCTTCAAAGACATTTTCCACATGTTGCATTACATACTTGGTTGGCGAGGTGCCTTTTTCAAAGTATTCAAAGCGACTGGTGTAATCATTTTTTTGACTCAGTAAACCGGTTGCTAAATCGATTCTTACCGACACGAGTCCTTCTGGTGGCTCAATCGGCGCTTCAGGTTTACCGTCGAGGGCAACACGCATAAAATCAACCCAAGCTGGCTGCGCTGTTTTGGCACCAGACTCCGCGCCGGATATTTGGCTTTTATCCATGTTGTTATTATAGGTTGAACGGCCAAGTGGGTTACCTGGGTTATCAAAGCCTACCCAAACTGAAGTCATCACATTGCGGTTAAAGCCACTAAACCAGGTATCAACAGAGTCATTGGTAGTCCCTGTTTTGCCTGAAAGGTCACGACGATCCAGCGCTTGCGCACGCCAGCCAGTACCACTCCAGCCGGTTTTATGTGCCCAGCTACCACCACCCCATATTGCGCTGTGCATTGCATCAGCAATTAAAAATGCATTTTGTTTCGAGATAATACGAGGTGCACAATGAGTCATCGATGCTTCTTGGCTGCTTTGAGGCTCAGTTGTTAACTCAAATTGTTCATTAGTTAACTGAGGTGCTACAGGATCACAAGCTAACAGTGGTGCTGTTTTAAATAATACATTACCTGCTGAATCTTGAATTTCATTAATGAAATACGGGGTGATCAAGTGGCCGCCATTGGCAAATGCACTCATACCACGAGCAAGCTCAAGCGGTGTAATTGACGCACTACCGAGTGCTAATGATTCACTTCGATTAATATCGCTATCTTGAAAGCCAAACTTTAATAAGTGATCAGCGGTGCGGTGTAAGCCAACGCCACGCAATAAGCGCACCGAAATAACGTTTTTCGACTGTGCCAATGCGCGACGAATACGGATCGGACCATTGTAAACTGCTGGGCTATTTTTTGGACGCCATGCCACGCCTAAGCTTTTATCCCATTGATTGATTGGTGCATCATTTAAAATAGAGGCTAAGGTATACCCATTGTTTAGCGCCGCAGAGTAAATAAATGGCTTAATATTAGAGCCCACTTGACGCTTCGCTTGGACGGCACGGTTATATTGACTTTGCTCAAAACTATAGCCGCCGACAATTGCTTTAATACGACCATCGTTAGGATCTAATGAAACTAATGCACTGGATGCTTCAGGCAATTGGCTAAGTAGATAGCTGCCATCGTCATTTTTACGCAACAGTATTTGCTCGCCTGGATTGAGTATGTCGCCAGCAGTTTTTGGTGGAAACCCTTGGCGATAGCGAGTGATATATTTACGCGCCCATTTCAGGTTGTTCCAATCAAGAGTAGCTTGCTCGCCATTTTTTAATAATACAGTTGCGCTTTGCTCGCTCACTTCAAGCACGGCGGCAGCTAATAATGGGCCGATTTCTTTTACTGGCCTTAGCTTTTCTAAAATGTCGCTATGGCTTAAAGCGGTTTGTGTTTCAAAATCCCATAACTGTTGCTCAGGGCCGCGGTAGCCATGGCGCATATCATACGCATGCAAGTTATTGACGAGGGCAGTTTGTGCCGCTGCCTGTACGTCAGATTCAACACTGGTAAAAACCTTAAAGCCGGTATTATAAGCTCGTTCGTAGCCGTATCGGGCCACCATTTCAGCGCGTACCATTTCTGAAATATAAGGTGCATACAGCTCGATTTCAGCCCCATGAAACTTAGCAGTAATAGGAGCGTTGGTAGCTTCATCATACTCGGCTCTAGAGATATATTTTTCATCTAGCATACGACCCAATACTACATTACGTCGCGCTTTGGCACGGATTGGGTTTCTAATTGGGTTTAATGCCGACGGCGCTTTAGGTAAGCCTGCTATCATCGCCATTTGCGCTAAATTTAATTCGTTTAGGTTTTTCCCGTAATAGACTTGTGCTGCGGCGCCGATGCCGAAAGCGCGATTACCTAATTCTATTTTATTTAGGTATAAAGCAAGTATTTCATCTTTGCTGAGTAAATTTTCGATATGCAGTGCGATAAAAATTTCTTTGACCTTACGAATGTAGGCTTTTTCTCGTGTTAAGAAAAAGTTACGGGCTAGCTGCATGGTAATAGTACTTGCGCCTTGTTTTTTCTCTCCCGTTGAAATTAATACGAGCGCTGAACGCAAAATACCTATAGGATCTATGCCTATATGGTCATAAAAACGATTGTCTTCAGTGGCTAATATAGCATCTATAAGCGGTTGCGGTATCTCATCGATGGTCACTGGAATACGGCGTTTTTCACCGAACTGGTTGATTAATAAACCATCTTTAGAAAATACTTGCATAGGAGTTTGTAATTGCACGTCTTTTAAAACTTGCACACTGGGGATATCAGATTTAACGTAATAATAAAGGCTTACTAAAGTAATGAGCCCCAAAAACGTGCAAATGATAAAAAATTGTAAAGTTCGTTTTAATAAAATCACTTATATTTTCCCTAAATGGACTCCCAATTAGAATCGGAGACTGCTAGTATATATTGATTAAAAAATGAATAGTATTTTTTCATATAAAAATTATAACTTGTTTATTCTTAAAACAAAGGCCAAGTTGCAAACATGCTAAGTCAACTATTGAGTAAGTCTTCATCGATGATGGTAGGGATAGATATCGGTTCACATGCTATAAAAGCAGTGTTACTGAATGAAACGGACAGTGGCTACCGGCTTGAGGCGTTAGCAATAGAGCCTATGCCAAAAGGCACTATGGCTGAGCGCAGTATTCAAGATATTGAGGCAATTGGTAATATTATTACTAAGCTAAAACGTAAATTGCCTAAGTCAATTAAGTCTGCTGCGGTTGCTGTGTCTGGGCAAACAGTGATCACAAAAGTGATTTTTATGGATGTTACGCTCACTGATGCAGAACTAGAGTCGCAAATAGCCATTGAGGCAGACAGTCTTATTCCTTATCCGTTAGACGAAGTTAGCCTAGACTTTGAAAAATTAAGTACAAATGAAGCTGATCCATCAAAAATGAATGTGTTGTTATCAGCAGCGCGTACTGAAAGTGTGGAAGCCCGCGTAGGTGCGTTAGAGTCAGCCGGTTTAACTGCGAAAGTGGTTGATGTGGAAAGCTATGCTTTGAGCCGCACTATGGATGTTTATTATCAACAATTACCGAGTGACGCATTTAACAAATGTGTGGCGGTCGTTGATATTGGCGCAGTGCTGATGTTGGTTAGTGTGGTCCTCGGTGGTGAAACAATTTATACCCGAGATCAAGTATTTGGTGGCGACCAATACACTAACAGTATTGTGGCCTATTATAATAAAAGCTTTGATGAAGCTGAGATTGGTAAAACAACGGGGGATTTACCCCCTAATTATACTTTTGAAGTACTGGCGCCGTTTCAAACGTCATTGTTACAACAAGTACGCCGTGCAGTGCAGATGTTTTTAACTACGAGTGGCAAAGATCAAATTGATTATATTGTACTTACTGGCGGTACTGCGATGATAGATGGCTTAGATAGGCTGCTAATTGAAGAGCTTGGTATTCACACTATAGTGGCAGAACCGTTTGCAAATATGGATATTTCCCCGCATGTGGATCGCAATGTGTTACAGCGTCACCGTACTCAATTTGCAATAGCGACGGGTTTGGCATTAAGGAGCTTTTCATCATGCCACATATAAATCTACTGCCGTGGCGTGAACAGCAACGAAAACAATCACAAACTAAATTTGCCACTATTTTGTTTTTAGTGGTACTTGGTAGTTTTATGAGTATGTATTTATTAAGTACTTATTACGGTAACTTGCGTGATGGGCAAAATATCAAAAACAATTATCTTACAGCTGAAATTAGCCAGTTAGATCGCCGCATTAGCGAAATTCGTGAATTAGATAAAAAGAAAGAAAACCTACAACAACGCATGCGTTTAATTGAAGAACTACAAAGCAGCCGTAACTTGGGCACCCAAATCATGGATGAAGTAGCCAAAATAGTACCGACTGGTGTTTACTTAACTAAGTTAGAGCGCCGTGGCAGTGCGATACATGTGGTCGGCCGAAGTGAATCTAACAACCATCTTTCAAATATGCTTCGTGAAGTACAAAACTCTTACTTGCTCGAAAAGCCCACCATGCAAGGTATTGTTGCTGGGGAAAAATCGTCACGCTTATTAAGTGATTTTAATATGGAATTTTATGTAAAAGCGTTTGATAAAATTGGCGAGGTTAAGCAATGAACCTTGATATCAAAGCATTAACTGAGATTGAATGGAACGAAATTGAGCTTGAGAATATTGGTGATTGGCCAATTGTAGTTAAAGTTATTTGCTGTACTTTTGTTGCCGCATTAGTGCTGTTTTTTAGCTATAGCTTATTAGTTTCAGATGAAATTGATAGTTACCACAATGCGGTTAGTAAGGAAGTTGAATTACGCAGCACCTACCGTGCAAAGTATGCAGTAGCCAGTAACTTAGAGATCTATCGCCAACAGATGGTTGAGATGGAAGAGAAATTCTCTTTACTACTAAAACGCTTACCCACTTCTAATGAGACGCCGGGCTTACTCGATGATTTATCGTACGTAGGTACCACCAGTGGTCTAACTTTTCTTAAAATTGGCTGGTTACCTGAAGTTGAAAAAGAGTTTTATACTGAATTACCGATCAAAATTGAAGTGATAGGCAGTTATCATGAGTTTGGTGATTTTGTTGGTAAAGTAGCGCAATTGCCACGTATTGTCAGCTTGCATGATTTTTCAATTAATAGTTCGGATTCCGGTAAGTTGACATTTAGTGTGGTCGCTAAAACTTACCGCTATGAAGGCGGCGTGAAGAAAGTAGGAGCTAAAAAATGAAAAAATTAGCTTTTGTTTTACTCAGCAGTGCTTTGCTCAGTGCATGTAACGATGACACCTCTGAGCAAAAAGAGTTTATTGACCAAGTAAAAGCCAGTACAACGCCTAAAGTTGAGGAAATTCCGAAACTGACAAAATTTGAACATTTTGAATACAATGCACAGCAATTGCGTAGTCCTTTTGTTGCGCCACAACCCGAAATTATTCAAAATAACATGATCCAAGTAAAAAATTGCTTACACCCTGATCCTGAACGTCCACGCGAGGTATTAGAAAAGTATCCATTGGATAATTTAGCGATGAAGGGCACCTTAGGATCGGATGGACAAACGTGGGCATTAATAAAAGCAGCGGATGACACCTTGCACCGAGTCACTGTGGGCAATCATGTTGGTTTGTACCATGGCGTTGTACAGCAAGTAAAAAGTGATTATATAGAATTGTTAGAATTAATTCCCGATGGGTCTGGTTGTTGGAAAGAGCGCCTGACAAAGCTTGAAATGTTAGAGGCGAGCTCCAATGGCACTAGTTGAAAATAAAAAAGGTAAAATTAAAATGCATAAGGGAGTATCGTGGAGTAATCGCATTCAACAGGCTTTGTTTGTTGTTATTGCCCTTTTTATCACGCAATCAGCAATAGCGACACCGCTGCTGTATGACATTCGTTATAACCCACTCATGGCTGGAGAAACACAGTTACAGCTAGTCTTTGATGAAGAGTTGACGACAGAGCCAAAGGTTCAGGTTTTCAATAACCCTGCCCGCATTGAAATGCGTTTTAACGCAGCCGATGTTGAGCAAGGTTTGGCCGATGTAGCAATTAATCAAGCTGGCATTGAAAATGTGAGTAGTGTGACTACGGATGGTACTTTAATCGTTACTGTGCACTTAGAGCGTTTAAAAATTTACCAAACATCTGTTAATAATAACCTTGTTTCATTACATGTATCTGATAACCCACTCACAGCACAAGCGGGTAATAACACAACTCAAGCTGAGGCGAGTCATTATATAAATTCAATTCAGTCGATTGATTTTCGTCGTGGTGAAAAAGGTGAAGCGCGAGTATTAGTATTTTTACAAGATACCCAAGCTGCGATTGATGTGCATGAAAGTGGTGGGAAAATAATTGCTGAGTTTCACCATACCGATATTTTAGATGACTTATTGTATGAACTAGATGTGCTCGACTTTGGCACAGTAGTGAGTTCAATTGAGACATTTAAAGAAGAGAATATGAGTCGGGTGGTAATAAGCCCTAATAGCGCGTTTAAATTTACTTATCAGCAAATAGAAAATATTTTAACTTTAACAGTTGAAAAAGATGACTCACAGCGTTCTTACCTAGAAGGTGGCAAAGAGTACCAAGGTCGCCCTATGACCTTAAACTTCCAAGACATTTCTGTTCGTGCGGTATTGCAGATAATTGCCGGTTATAACGACTTTAACTTAGTAACCAGTGACTCAGTCAATGGTAACATCACTTTGCGTTTAGACGGTGTGCCGTGGGATCAAGCACTTGACGTGGTATTGCGTGTTAAAGGCCTTGATAAACGCATGGATGGATCTATTTTAATGGTGGCACCTTCTGAGGAACTGGCGGCTCGTGAAGCTAAAGAGCTTAAGGCCAAGCAGCAAGTTGAAGATTTAGAGCCGCTTTACAGTGAATACATTCGTTTGAATTATGCAAAAGCGGAAGAGTTTGCTGATTTACTAAAAACAGATACTAACAGCATCATTAGCGTACGTGGTAGCGTGTCAGTTGATAGACGTACCAATACCTTACTGATTAAAGATACTGCAAAAAGTATTGAAAGTGTGCGCCGTATGGTTGAGACCCTAGACATAGCAGTACGACAAGTTGTTATTGAAGCACGAATGGTGACTGTACGCGACAACGTGAAAGAGGATCTCGGTGTACGTTGGGGCTTTAGCGATCAACAAGGTACTGATGGTATCTCGGGGACACTAGAAGGCGCGAACACGATTTCTAACGGCACTATTCCAAGTATTTCTGATCGCCTTAATGTTAACTTGCCAATTACCGGGGCTGCTGGCAGCATTGGGATGCACGTTGCTAAGTTAGCTAATGGTACGTTACTTGATTTAGAGTTAACGGCGTTGGAAGAGGAAAACCGCGGTGAGATTATTGCGAGTCCGCGGATCACTACCGCTAATCAGAAAAAAGCACGTATTGAGCAAGGTACTGAGATCCCGTACGTTGAATCTGCTTCAAGTGGGGCAACCACGGTAAGCTTTAAAAAGGCTGTGTTAAGTCTTGAAGTTACACCGCATATTACCCCAGATAATAAAGTGATTCTGGACTTGATCATTACTCAAGATACCCGAGGTGATACAGTGCAAACAGGAACAGGACCTGCTGTTGCAATTGATACCCAAGAAATTCAAACCCAAGTTTTGGTTGAGAATGGTCAAACAGTGGTACTTGGTGGTATATTCCAGCAGCAAATCATTAACTCAGTTAAAAAAGTACCATTATTAGGTGATGTTCCTTACCTAGGAGTGCTGTTTAGAAGCACAAGTGAGTTTAATGAAAAGAAGGAATTGCTGATTTTCGTTACTCCGAAAATCCAAATAGAGTAATTTTCACTGATTTATTCTTACACAACGGGCAATTATTGACTTTAATTGCTCGTTAATTGGCTTTTTGTTCTAATTGACTTGAAATACCCAATCAATTACTGAGATAATCCCCTCCTTAATTTTGGGGCCAGGTCGTTAGGCGGGGTTTTATTTCAAATTTTAGAGTTCGTTTGTACTAAAAGATATGGCTGAAAAACGTAATATATTTCTAGTTGGCCCTATGGGGGCTGGCAAAAGCACAATTGGTCGTCACATTGCAGACCAATTGCACCTTGAATTCGTCGATTCTGATCAAGAAATCGAACGCCGCACTGGTGCTGATATTGCCTGGGTGTTTGATCTTGAAGGTGAAGAAGGCTTTCGACTTCGTGAAGAATCTGTCATTGGCGACCTAACTGAAATGCAAGGTATTGTACTTGCAACAGGTGGTGGCTCAGTGATGAGTAAAGAAGTACGAAATAAGCTTTCGGCTCGTGGTATCGTGGTATACCTTGAGACACCAATCGAAAAGCAAGTTGCACGTACGCAGCGCGACAAGCGTCGCCCATTACTGCAAACAGAAGAAGCACCTCGTGATGTTTTAGAGCGCTTAGCTGAAGAACGCGAACCGCTGTATAAAGAAGTGGCTGATTTTACTGTACGCACTGATGAGCAAAGCGCTAAAGTTGTTGCTAATCAAATCATTGAGAAATTAGATTTTTAAATACCAATAAGAAAGGATACTAGCAATGCTTGAATTAACAGTTAATTTAGACGAGCGAAGTTATCCTATTTATATTGGAAAATCTGCACTTCAACAGACTGACAGGCTACGTCATCATATTGGTGATTGTCGGCCTATCATTATCACTAATGACACCATTGCACCTTTATACCTAAGTGATGCAATGGCGTTGTTAGCTGATTTAAATCCACTAAGTTTTATTATTCCTGATGGTGAGCAATATAAATCACTGGAATGGTTTGAGAAAATTTCAGCATTTTTACTTGAAAACAACTGCGGTAGAGATACCTGTTTAATTGCCTTAGGTGGCGGTGTTGTTGGTGATCTAACCGGTTTTGTGGCGGCTTGCTATCAACGCGGCGTACCATTTATTCAAGTACCTACTACATTGCTATCACAAGTTGACTCTTCTGTTGGTGGAAAAACGGCAGTTAATCATCCTTTAGGTAAAAACATGATAGGGGCGTTTTATCAGCCTCAAGCGGTTTTTATCGATACGCAATCACTGCATACACTCCCTGCTCGTGAGTTTGCAGCTGGTATGGCTGAAGTTATTAAATATGGCTTAATTTACGATACTGAGTTATTTAGTTTTCTTGAAACTAACATCGCGCAGTTACAGGCTTTGGATGAAGAAACTATCCAGCACGTGATCTTCCGTTGTTGTGAAATTAAAGCTCTGATCGTTGCTCAAGATGAAAAAGAAGCGGGCCTACGTGCTTTGCTGAATTTAGGGCATACATTTGCACACGCTATTGAAGCGCAAATGGGTTATGGGCAATGGTTACATGGTGAAGCGGTGGCAACCGGCATGGTATTAGCTGCAAAACTTGCACATACTCGTGGTGATTTAACTGTGGAACAAGTATCAAGAATTGTGACATTAATTGCACAGTACAACCTACCGTGTGATATTCCTGATGTGATGAACAGCGAACACTTTTTACATCACATGCGTAAAGATAAAAAGAATAAAAAAGGTACAATTCGTTTTATTCTTCCTACTGAGTTTGGCCAATGTGCGCTGGTTGATGACGTCTCTGATCAACAGGTTAGAGATTTAATAGGGCGCTAATGCAATCGCAAATCTTACCTAGCCGTGCGGCTTTGGTTGATCGGATTGCCCTGCAGTTTGAATATGGGCAAAATCTCATTGTCTTATTAGGCCCTTCAGGGCTTGGTAAAAGTTACCTTCTAGAAACCTTTATCACTGATAAATATAGTGATTTTAATAAATCATTTGTGCAGTTACATGCCCGCATGACAGATAGCCAGTTAATGTCTGAACTACTTGAACAAAGCTTTCGCTCGCCATTGATTGATCAAAATCTAAGTTTGTCAGAGAACTTTTACCAATTAGCAAAACAGCAAGACTGTGGCTCTTGCTTGTGGGTGCTAGATGGTGGTCGGCATTTGTCTGAAGAAATGGTGCAAGAACTAACAATACTTGCTCAGCACAGCCCAACAACGCTTTATATTTTATTGGCATCGCAATCGGTAGGGCAATTTAATAAAGCCGTTGAACTTCATTTAGAGCCCTTGTCTATTGCTGAAAGTAAGCAGTTAATGCAGTGTTATTTTCCTGATTTACCATATGATGAAGATCCTGTTTTTCAAACCTTTTTGCAAGAAGCGCATGGTAACCCGAGCCTATTATTAGCATGGCAGCCTACGCAACATACTGCAAAAGTAGCAGTAGCAGATAAAGTATCTTGGCGTTTACACTTGATTGCGCTGTTGGTAATTATAATGCTGTTGATCATTGGTTTTTTATATCAATCGGATATGACCCGTTGGTGGCAAGATTTTTATCAGCAACAACCAGACAGTTCGGTGTCGACAGCCATTCCAGTGGCCACCTTAAAGCAACCAGTTGCAGAGCCTGCATTAGCAACGAGTTCTTCAGCAGTAAACCTTACTGATGCTGAATTAGCCGAGCAACAAACTCAGTCAGAACAGGGAGAGCAGTCGAAGGAAAATCCTTCTCAAGACAACCTTGAACAGAAAAAACCTGCCCAAGACAGCTTAACTAAAGAAAGTTTAGATAAAGAGAACAATGTTGCGGCAATATTAGATAGTTTAGCGCCTGCAGCAGAGCCAGTTGATGTTATTGCGAGTCTAGCCGATGATGTTGACTCGAAAGCGAGTCGCGCAGCAGATTTGCCAGTTGATAATGGCTGGTATTTACAGCAGGCCGATGAGCAGCTTGTGATCCAGCTACTAGCGGTAACTCAACAGGCCGTTGCCGAGCAGTATGTGGTTGAGCAAGGCTTGCAGTCACTTGCTAAAGTTTACCAGACAAGGCGAAATGGCAAAGTGTGGTGGCTAGTCACTTATGGTAGCTATGATAATTTAAAAAGTGCGCAACAGGCGTTATCGAACTTATCTGAAACAGTGCGTAAAAATAAGCCATTTTATAAAAAAATCAGTAAAATAAAACAAGAAATCGCGTTACTAGATCAGTAAACTTACTTTGATTAGTGTAAAATCGCGGCACACCAGTTTGAAGTAAAGAGCCGATGCAGAAAAAGACCAGAGCCTTCCTTAAATGGGCTGGCGGAAAATACAGCTTAGTTGAAGATATTAGCACGCGCTTAAATGAAGCGAGTAAGCATGCTGATACCTTAGTTGAACCGTTTGTTGGCGCTGGTTCGGTATTTTTAAATACCGATTTTAAACATTACATCCTCAATGATATTAATGCTGATCTAATCAATCTTTATAACGAACTAAAAAACTCACCTGATGAATTCATTAGTGACGCTAAAAAGTTATTTGTTGATTTAAATAATCAAGCTGACGCGTATTACGATTACCGCGTACAGTTTAATCAAAGTAATGATATTTATGAGCGAGCTATTTTATTTTTATACATGAATCGCCATGGTTACAATGGCTTATGTCGTTATAACTTGAAAGGCATTTTTAATGTGCCATTTGGTAAGTATAAGCGTCCTTACTTTCCAGAAAATGAAATGTATATTTTTGCCGAGAAAGCACAACAAGCCACATTTACTTGTTTAGGCTATGATGACGTATTTAAATTAGTTCCAGATAATGCGGTGATCTATTGTGATCCTCCGTATGTCCCTTTGAGCAAAACGGCTTCGTTTACCTCGTATGCTAAAGGTGGTTTTAATTTAGATGATCAGGCCAATTTAGCAAATTTAGCAGAGCAGGCTGCATTTGAAAATAAAACGCCTGTATTGATCTCAAACCACGATACGGTCTGGACTCGCAAAATTTATAGCCAAGCGAGCTTGGCAGAAATTCAAGTTAAACGCACGATTAGCCCTAAAGGTGGCTCGCGTAACAAAGTAAATGAGTTAATGGCTATGTATTTAGCACCCAAGTCACCACGCCATAAATAGCGGCAACAAAAAGAGTAAATAATATAACTGCGATGATGATAATACTCAGTGGCGAGTGTTGTTTGAAGTCAGAACGGCGTTTGTTTTCAGACTGCACGCCGAAGAATGCTGCAATAACGCTTTGCATAGCACTCAGCAGCTGTTGCATTTAATTAAAACCGCGGACTAAGTGAACGCGCTTTTTTTGGTTCATCTGAGCTAGTTAGTAACTCAAGTAAATCTAAATAATGGAACTGTGCACTACGGCTTTCACCGGTGAGCCATGACATCCAACTTGATTCTTGTTCGACTTTCATGCATTGGGTAGCATTATTAATAGTGAGGTGTCCAGAGCTACATTGGCAATCGTTTGCTGCCATAAAGGCATCATCACTTTTTGAAAAATAGCTTATAGAAGCGATAGTTATAGCAGCCGCAGTTAAGATCCCGATTTTAAAAGCACGCATTTGACTAAATCCATAATAATGTAACTCATTAGAGCATACATAAAAAATGCTCAAATAACAAACTTAATTTACCCTTAATAAATATAAATTTTTAATAAAATTAAACGCTTAAGGTAAAAATAATGTTTAAATTTAGTTGCTTGAAATTTAACCGTTGCATTTAATTGAATAGAGTTAAAGCTTAAATTTATGGGTTGTTTCGCTCATTATTGAATGTCGTACAATATATTGCAGATTTATTTTCCCGCCTTCAGGTTATTTGTTACATTAGGCGTATCAAGGCTTTATAAATCAGCTTAGTTGCATTTATGAATACACTCTAAGGATTGTTTATGTTAGAAACACTACAAAAGTATCTGATTGCTCCCTCTATTTTATCTGCTGATTTTGCGCGCTTGGGCGAAGATGTTGAGCGTGTCTTAGACTCAGGTGCAGATGTAGTGCATTTTGATGTCATGGATAATCACTATGTACCAAATCTAACAATTGGCCCTATGGTCTGCAAAGCGCTACGTGATTATGGCATCACAGCGCCTATTGATGTGCATTTAATGGTTAAACCTGTCGATAGTTTAATTCCGCAATTTGCAGAGGCTGGTGCGTCAATTATTACCTTTCACCCAGAAGCGAGTGAACATATTGATCGTACTTTACAGTTGATCAAAGACCATGGTTGCCAAGCTGGCTTAGTATTTAATCCCGCAACGAGCTTAAGCTATTTAGAACACGTGATTGATAAACTTGATGTGATTTTACTGATGTCGGTAAACCCAGGGTTTGGTGGTCAGAGCTTTATTCCCCATACTTTGGAGAAACTTCGTCAAGCGCGAAAAATTATAGATGACTCAGGTCGTGCAATACGCTTGGAGGTGGACGGCGGGATTAAAGTCGACAATATAGCCGCTGCGGCTCAAGCTGGCGCGGACATGTTTGTAGCAGGTTCCGCAATCTTTAATCAGCCAAATTATAAAGCAGTGATAGAGCAAATGCGTGAACAGTTAAAAGGTGTTAAGTAATGAAGTACGAGGTTGCTTTATTTGATTTAGATGGCACTTTAGTTGATAGCGTTTATGACTTATATATCGCTATGAATCTGACCTTATCTGACTTGGCTTTTCCTATTGTTAGTCAGCGCTTGGTGGAAAGCTGGGTCGGCAATGGCATTGAAACTTTGGTAAAACGGGGTTTAAGTGGTGATATGCAAGTGAGTGAGCATTTAGACGCTGTACTTGCTGACAAAGCAATTACGTTGTTTTACGGTCATTATGGACAAATTGTTGGTGAATACAGTGTGTTGTATCAACACGTAGAAACTGGCCTTGCGGCATTACGTGGAGTACCAAAAGCGTTGATCACTAATAAAGCGCGATGCTTCACAGAAAAACTATTAGATAAACTCGCATTAACAAGTCACTTTGAAGTGATAGTTTGTGGTGACGACATGGCTAAAAAGCCATCCCCTGAGCCGCTTTTATTTGCTTGTCAGCAATTAAATGTAGCTGTTAGCCAGGCAATAATGATAGGTGATTCAAAAAGTGATATTTTAGCTGCTCAAGCTGCCAATATTGATGTAATTGCGTTAAGTTATGGCTATAACCAAGGTGAAAACCTCAGTGATTATAATCCGCAGTACCTCTGTGATACATTCTTAGATATAATACCTGTGCTTAGCCAAAGGTAAGCGCTTGCATTTTTAATTTTAGTATTTTTTATTTTAGTAATATAAAGGAACATCATGAGTAAACCAGTAGTGTTAAGTGGCATGCAGCCAACCGGTGGGATGACAATAGGCAACTATGTTGGTGCTATTAACCAGTGGGTAAAGCTACAGGAAGAATATGATAGTCACTTTATGTTAGCCGATTTACACGCCATTACCGTACGCCAAGACCCTGAATTGTTAAGAGCGCGCGTGTTAGATGGTATTGCTTTATACGTAGCGTGTGGAATTAACCCTGAAAAAGCTGCACTATTTGTGCAATCACAAGTGCCTGAACATGCTCAATTAGGTTGGGTATTAAACTGTTATGCACAAATGGGTGAGCTGAACCGCATGACCCAATTTAAAGACAAGTCAGCCAAGAATACTAATAACGTCAATGTGGGCTTGTTTGCTTACCCGGTACTGCAAGCGGCAGATATTCTTCTTTATCAAGCGGCACAAGTGCCAGTGGGGGATGACCAAAAGCAACACTTAGAGCTTACTCGTGATATCGCAACGCGTTTTAATAACGTTTATGGCGAAGTGTTCACTATTCCTGAACCTTACATTCCTGAGTTTGGTGCACGCGTAATGAGCTTGCAAGATCCGCTGAAGAAAATGTCTAAATCAGATGAAAACCCAAATGGTTTTATCATGATGTTAGATGAGCCGAAAAAGATTGAGAAAAAGCTGAAAAAAGCAGTAACTGATTCAGACGAGCAGGCACGTATTTATTTTGATCGTACTGAAAAACCAGGTGTATCAAATTTATTAACGCTAATGTCAGTAGCCACTAAACGTTCAATTGAAGAGTTAGTGCCTGAATACGAAGATAAAATGTATGGTCATCTGAAAAAAGATACGGCCGATGCAGTGGTGAGCATGATTGAACCAATTCAAGCGCGTTTTAAAGAAATTCGTGAAGATCAAACTATGCTTGATACCATCATGAGAACCGGCGCTGAAAAAGCCAGTGCACGCGCTGAGGTGACCTTAAAATCGGTTTACGAGGCATTAGGCTTCATACCTCGCCCATAATTTAGCTTTAGTTTGCAAAAAGCCGCTTTCGAATAATATTCTAAAGCGGTTTTTTACTTTTAAAGTGTGGCTGTTGTACTAATACCAATCGACTTAAATATTTAACCATTCTAGCGAGCTAAATAAAGCGCTAACTGCGTTATAAATTTTTCATGTAGAACAACTACATGTCAAAATTTACGCCTTGTTATCACTTCATTTATCTGTCGCTATAAATGGTCAGTAACTTAACACGATTGGTATAAAAT
>NZ_PNDT01000009.1:0-99906 GCF_005886375.1 Pseudoalteromonas sp. S1727 | reverse complement strand
CGTTGCCCGTTGCCCGTTGCTCGTTGCCCGTTACTCGTTGCCCGCTATGGCAGCTTTTTATTTATTCGGGTATGATCTGCGCAACTTTGATTATCAGTTGCTATTTATGAACACGTTAAGTGCTAAAGAAAATATTCAAGCTATTGTTAAGGCGATTAAAGCTGAAGAAGCCAAGCTTCGTCAAAAGCATCCGTTATTAGCCCATCAGAATACTATCGGGATGGCTATTTTATTATTATCACTCGGTGCCTTAATTGGGGTTGGTGCGCTTTATTATTTTGCTATTATTCCAGTTTGGTTATGTATTGTATTAGCGGCCATTGCGACTTCAATTTCACACGAACTCGAACACGATCTGATCCATAAACAGTATTTTAGTAACCAACCTTTTTTACATAACTTTATGATGCTAACCGTTTGGCTAATGCGACCAAACACCATTAGCCCATGGTATCGCCGCAAAATGCATTTACATCATCATAAAACTTCGGGCACTGATCAAGATCTTGAAGAGCGCTTAGTTGGTAACGGCATTAAAAACCCATTTTTACGCGCATTAGTGATTGTTGACGGCTTGCTTGGTTTACTAATTAACACTAAACGCTTTAGTAAAGAAATTAAAGGCTTTAGCTTTTTGAAAGTGTTTAATGCCGGTTTTCCGGTAACTACCGCGTATTTTGCAATTTTATATAGCGTGATTGTATTTCATTCGGTGAACTTATTTATGCCACTTGAAACTAATTCACCGGTTTTACTGTTAGATGTGATGGCGGTGTTTGAGTTCTTAATGGTGGTACTGATCGTGCCTAATATTGTACGTTCAAGCTCACTTAATTTTGTAACATCTTCAATGCATTACTATGGCGGTGTAAACAATATGCTGGAGCAAACTCATGTATTAACGAGTCGTTTGTTTGCACCATTTCATTTGTTTTGTTTTAACTTTGGCCATACCCATACAATTCATCACTTTGTGCCGAATCAGCCGTTTTATTTGCGTCAGATGATCAGCAAGAAAGTGTTAGCGGTAATGAAAAAACACGGTGTTCGCTTTAACGACTTTGCTAGTATCAAACAAGCAAATCGCTACCAAGCTTCTTAATATCAAAATGCAAATTATTCATTGACCTCAAGTTAAGTTAAGGTTTTAAAGTCGTTATCTAACTCAATATTTAGATAGCGACTATGAACCTTAATCAAATCACTTTACCTGTCTGTGACATCGAAAAAGCCAACCAGTTTTACTTGGCTATGGGTTTTACACAAATTGTAAAAACGCCTCATTACTCACGTTTTGAGTGCCCTAATAAAGCCACATTTTCTTTGTTATTAACCGATGATACGTTTAATAATGGTGCGGTTATCTACTTTGAAAGCGAAGAACTTGAAAAGTGGGTCGCCTCCTTAAAAGATAAAGGCATTGAGTTTGAATCCACGATCACCGAGCAGCGTTATTTATGGCAAGAAGCGGTGTTAAAAGATCCATCAGGCAATAAAATTAAGCTTTATTGGGCGGGGTCTAATCGCTTGAATCCACCTTGGCGAGTTGAAATTATAGCTTGATCTAATTTTTGCTAGATTGGGTATAAAGGTACTTTGCAAAAGAGTCTGTTATGTTTGATTGTAGTCAAGTGTCTAGAATTATCGAGATGGCGTGGGAAGATCGCACACCATTTGAAGCCATTGAAAATCTTTATGGGTTAAATTACTCTCAGTTAGTTAATTTTATGCGTGCTAATGTATCGGCTGGCTCATTTAAAGCTTGGCGAAAACGCCATGCAGGGCGAGTAACAAAGCATCTTAAATTACGTGATCCCGCAGTTGAGCGGAGTCACTGTAAGACGCAATATAAAAATCGTTGATCCGGTCTAATTTATTTGTTGCAAAAACTCAGTATTACTGTGTTTTTAGCAATTTTTAACGTAGAGTTTTAGACATTAATAAATAAATTATTTTAAGGATTATTATGCAGATCACTGGGCGTTGTCATTGCGGGGAAGTAACTTACACGGCAGAGGTAGACGAAAACAAGGTAATTAACTGTCACTGTACTGATTGCCAAATCATCGCAAGTGCGCCATTTCGCACTGTAGTAATATCGCATCCTAACGCGGTTACCTTTACTGCTGCCGCACCAAAAGAATATATAAAGATTGCCGAAAGTGGTAATAAGCGTGCACAAGGTTTTTGTGGTAATTGCGGTACTTCTTTGTATGCCACTTCAGTTGGCGAGGGCGAGAAAGTTTATGGCCTACGTTTGGGTGCGGTTGAGCAGCGCGAGCAACTTACTCCAAAAGCGCAAATTTGGTGCCGTTCAAGCCCATCTTGGTTAAAAGAAATTAATAACATAAAGGGTTTTGAGACCGTTCCAGCGAGTAAATAATTGAAAGAAAATTAGTCGTTTTGCTGTCTACTTAAAAGAGATATTTTGGGAGGCAGCTAATGTGTAGCTCAGTAAAGTCAAACCGGACTGTTAAGCAGTCACAATTTACATTCGATAATGAGTTAAGTGCAGAACAACGCCAACAGTTTGCTGCTCGTGCTAATTTAGCGCAAGCGCGACGTGAAGAGTGTGAGGCACTTAACAAAAAATGGGTTGCTAAGCACCGCTCTCAACAACCTCAAAAGCAGACTTTACTAAGTTGGCTTACAGATCTTTTTTCAAAGTGATATTGCGCCCGCCAAGGTAGCCAAATACGGCGCAGCCAAAACTGGCGATAGCACATAACCATAATGTTGGTGCCCAGCTATTAAAGTGGTCATGTAAAGCACCCGCCAGCATTGGGCCTGTTGCCGCTATTAGGTAACCAATACATTGTGCCATGGCAGATAATGACGCGGCTTGGCGGCTATTATGTGTTCGTAAACTGACAAACGACAAACCTAATATAAAGCATGCCCCAGAGCAAAACCCCAACGTTATTGACCAAAATAGTGCTAACTCAGGCATAAACAATAAGCCAAAAGAGCAAAGTGCGCCAAGCAGTGCTAACGTACTGGTTAAAATACGCTGATCTTTGAGCCTCGCTAATAAAGGAATTAAAATAATCCCAGGCACTGCCGATGCTGCTTGAAATGCACCTTGCATGGCACCGGCTTGTAGTGGTGATATATCGTTTTCAATTAAAATACTTGGTAACCAAGCGACCATAATGTAGGTAAAAAATGAGTTAAGCCCTAGTAAAAGCGTGATTTGCCATGCCAGTGATTGTCGCCAAACATTACTGTTCGCCTGCGTATTAACCAGCTCTTTTACGGGTTTTGTGTGGTATTTAAGCTGCGGGAACCAAAGAATAATACCCAGTAAAGTCAGCAAGCCATAACTTGCCAGTGCAAGTTGCCAGCCGATATCCTGATACTGACTCAGCGGGAATACAATCGCCGCATAGCTACCGCCAAAAATGGCCATTGCGAGTACATAAGCCGAGGTCATTACCGCGACTTTATGTGGGAAATCTCGCTTAATTAAGCTTGGCAATAGGACGTTACCAATCGCAATACCCACTCCGATAATAGCTGTGCCTAGATACAACAAAGGTAGGTTTGTTATTAAGCGTGACGCTAAACCTGCACCAATTAGCAGCAAAGCTATAAATAATGAGATTTCTAGCCCGAGTTTTTTAGCAAGCCAATTAGCCAGTGGTGACGCTAATGCAAAGGCCAGAAGCGGTAGTGTTGTTAACATACCCGCTTGTGATGGTGAAAGGCTAAAAGACGCAATTATATCCTCAAGTACAGGCGCAATGCCTGTTACTGGAGCACGTAAGTTTGTGGCAATAAAGAAAATACCAAGAATTAAAATAGCGGAAGAAAACACAGTCCGCTTAGTAGGCGCTGAATACAAAACTAAAGTCACCAAGTCGATGGCAGGTGGCGTAATTATACCCGAAGGGGAATGGCGTTGGTATTAAATTGACTACTCCTTAGTCTTTATTTTTGAATAACTTATTCTTAACAATTAGTGGTATCTATAGCTCATTAAAAAATAATTAACCCCACTTTTTAAAGTCATCCGTTTATAGCTGTAGTAATCCAAATTTGACTTTAAAAGTTGACTTATGAATAACGTTTTACATGATTATGCAATAACAAAAAAATGAGTCTTACGGTGTTAAGTCTTGCCGTTTTAGTAGTTTTAACTGGCTGCAAACAAGCAACACAAAACTCAGTAAAAGAGCAAGCAGATGAAGTTGAAATTACGCAAAGTAAAGCCCGCACTGAACAGATGTTAGTTACACAAGAGCAGATGCAAAAAAGGCAGCGACTACATGCTGAAAGTTACGAAGCAATGCCACAAGGGATAATGCACCCAAACGCCAGCATTAGCTTAATGCCGCCAATGCCTCGCCCAATTGCAGATGATGCAAAGCGAAGCGCAAGCTAAAATGATGCAATTAAAACAAAACCAACAGCGCCAACGCAGTGAAGAAATGGCTGGAAGGCAATTTGCAGTACCAAGCATGGCAGCGAAAAGTACGTTGTTACTAGAGCTTGAAATCGTCACCGCAGAGGTAGCAAATAAATTTAAGCGCATAGATACACTCATTGCAGAGGGAAATACAGTAGCCGCTAAAACACAGTTGGTTGAATTGTTAGCAGCGCACCCCGAACTTAAGGTGCACTTAACTGAGCAATATAAACAGCTATTACAGTAAAATGTAATCGACTTATGTTCGCTATATGGCTATCTTTTTGGTTTTGTACAATTATGTTCGCTATTTGGCGAACCTACTTAAGCGTGGTTGCTACCAAGCGTAACTTGCTGAGAACATTATATTACGTGGTCGCCCTGGAAAATAACGGTCGCCGGTAAAGCTAGTATAGTCGGCGCGCTCGGCATAAGCGGCATCGGTTAGGTTGTTAATTCGCGCGGTTAGCTTTAGCTGCTCAGTTAGCTGCCAAGCCCCACGTAAATTAATTAGATCATGACCGTTGTAGCTGTGCAGGTTTTCAGGGTCGGTAAAATAATCACTGACATGATGCCACTCAATGGCAATTAAGGTGTTATTAGTAACTTGCCAGTTAGCTTGGAAGTTGGCGATATTACGCGGTGCAGTGTCTATATCGTTGCCGTTAATGTTTATACCAGATAAAACTTGGTCATAGTCGTAGGTGTGCTCAGCATGGCTTGCAGCAAAAGCGAGTTGGAGTGATTCAGTAAGCTGATAATCCAGCTCCAGTTCAATACCGCGGTGCTGAGTTTGCCCGTCATTAATGGTAAAAAAGTCACTGTCGCGAAAAATGACATTTTCTTTATTCATTGCGTACGCTGAGAAAACATAATGTAATTGTTGGTATTGCCCTTTAAAACCGAACTCTAGATTGTCTGCGGTTTCAGATTCAAGGTCAGCAACTTGTTGTGCGCGCTCTAATTGATAAAGCTCAGCGGCTTGTGGGGCACGGTAACCACGCGATAAGTTTGCGTATAGATAATGATCTGCACTTAATTGGTAACTAAGGCCTAATTTAGGAGATGTATTAGTAAAGGTGTTCTCGCTACTTGGCGGGCGCGAGTAACGGCAACCACCAAACCCGCATTCGTTACCATTTTCGTCTGTACGCCCTGCGAGCATATTATTAGTGTAGTCGTAATTAAGTTGCTCAAAGCGAGCACCTAAGCTGATAGCAAGTTGTTGCCATTGCCAATCGAGGCTGATAAAAGGCGCCAGTAGCGTGCTGGTTACATCGTAATCGTAATGCTTACCTTGTGGCACTGTAGCGACTAAAAATGCTGAACCTTGAGTTGGCTGATCTTGATATTGCAAAAATTCTGCACGGGTGTATTCGCTATCTAATCCTACACTAAGAGCAAACTCGCTTGAATATTGATGCTGCCAAAGTGATTGCACACCAACGCCATTTTGGCTGTTTTTTTCAAGAGGAGTGCCTGGTAAAAAGTGTTTAAAAAAAGTCATACTCTGGCTGCGTAGATACGGTGTGATGGTGAACGTATCTTTTGCGGTTTGCCACTGCACTTTTGACCAAAGCCGAAAAGAACGGGCTTTTCTAAATGCATCAGGATCAAAATTCTGCTGGGCTATTTCATCATCTTTATAGCTTTCAAAGCCTTCGATAAACCCTGCTGTTTGCTGATCTAAATGGGTGTAAGTTAGCCCTGTAGTAATAGCGAGATCATCATGTGTATAGCGATGGCGTACGTTGAGTTTTTCTTGGTCAACGCTTTCATCATCACGGTAGCCAGTATCGCGAGTGACACTGGCATTAATACCAATCCCTTGATTGCCCAAGTCTTTACCACTGCGTAATTTAAATCGGCTGTAGCCGTATGAGCCTAAATCAACACCAAGTAAACTTTCATCAAAAGTGGTATCAGGGGTGATCACATTAATAACCCCGTGCACGGCATTGGAGCCGTATAGGGCAGAGCCTGGGCCTTTTAACACCTCAACACGCTGGGCCATTTCTGTATGCGCTTCAAATAACTCATTGATATTACAAAAACCAGCCGCACGTAGAGGAATGCCGTCTTCTGCTGTTAAAATACCACCGCAAGCCCCAGCGCCTGAAAGCACCGGCGATCGCAGTGCCGGTAAATATTCTTGGCCATTACCGTGTTGGATATTTGCCCCAGCAACTTGTTTTAAGACTTGTTCAATATGGGTTGGGGCAATTAGCTCCAATTGTGCATTAGTGATACTGCTAATTACCAATGGTAGAGGGTCAGCGTTTACTTCTGAACGAGATGCAGTAGTCGTAATACGTTCTATATCGTTTTGCGCGGCGAAAGCGTTAAATGCAGTAGGTGTGAGCAGCGCCAGGCATAATATTCGTGAAAGCATGAAAGCCCTTTATCTAAGCTATTTCAAAAGGGCAGGATATAACCTTTTTTAGGAATTCTAAAGCGTTAGCTTAAAATTAAGCAGAGCGTAGTTTCGCTTTTTGCTGGTTTTGTTTTAAGATTAACACGACCGCTAAAAGCATCAGCAAGCCAAATAAGCTACCACCACTGCTACCGTCTTTATGATTTACATTGGCTATTTTGTCTTCTTTAACCCGGGTTTTAAATGAGCCAAGCTCTGCATCTAAGTTTGTGATCATGTCATCAACAGCTAAGCTAAAGCTGTTTTGTGACTTTTCGTTTAAGGTGTCGTCAATACCGATGGCTGTACTACGTTGCTCTACTTTGTTAATCCCTGGCGCTCGAAACAGCATTTTTTTACTTCGCACATCAAAAACAGCAGTATCAACAAAAGTCTGTACGGTATTTTCGTTGCCAGGAATAACGTATAACCCAACAATTGTTAAGTATAAGAATGCGGCATTATTTTCGAGTGTTTGCGCAACTTGGTCATAAGATACCAGTGCCATAATATCAACATCATACAATCTAGATACTTGCTCAAGGGTAGTAAATCCTTGGCCTCCTTTTAAATAACTGCTTGGGATAACCTCGATACGGTCAATATAGTCGTATTGCATAAACTGTTTTTTTACTTTCTCAAGCAAGGCTATTTCGTCGTTACTGCGAATGCCTGAGTCATATTGATTCGGAATAAATGCAATACCGACAGTGGCTGGTAAATTGAGCGTAGGTACGCTTGGTTGATGGGCTTGACGGCTTTGCTCATCTGGGTATAAAAAATCCACAAGACTACTTGAGCGCGTTTTTTGATTGGCATTTTGGCTGAGCATAGTGCTACAGCCAGCTAATGCAGTAATTATTATCACCAAAACTAATTGCAGAGTTTTCATATTATTCCTTTTTATAATTAAGTGATCCGATGAGTTTGAACCTTAATCAAGGAAAAAGTTCTCTCGCCGTTACTTTAAGGTAATTTGGGCTGTTAAACTAGATTGTTGAACAAATGCTTCATCGTGGCTTACTAATATAAAACTGCCAGTAAAATTAGCGAGGTTTTGCGCAAGGTGTTGCTTGTTCGCTAAGTCCAAATGATTATCGGGCTCATCGAGTAGTAGTAAATAGTCCGCGGCATGTTGTGCGGCAATTAGCATGGCTAATTGCATTTTCTCTCCGCCGCTGAGCTGGTGTATTTGCCGATATATATCATCGCCCTTAAAGCCAATATTCGCCAGTAAATGTCGAATTGTTTGCGGCTTAAGCTCGCAGTGTAGCTCTAGCGCCTTTTCTAAGTTGTCAGTAGCGGTTAAAAAAGAGCAATGTTGGTCAATATAAAGCACCTTACTGTTTAATTGAATTGCCGCTGATAGGCATGACTTTGTGGATTCACTAATCATCCTTAGAAGCGTTGATTTACCTGAGCCATTTGGCCCTGCAATACGTAATTTATCGCCACTGTTAATTTGTAAGGTCACAGGATTTTTACTGCAACCATAGGGTAAGCAAAGCTTATCAATAAACAGTAAGCGTTTATTGCTGGAGGGTTGGCTGAATTTTAACTTTCGTTCAATATTATCTGGCAGGTGCTGTTTCAGGGTTTGTTGCTTTTTGGCTAAAGAATCTAACTTAGCTGAGGCTAAACGTTCGCTAGCGCCTTTGCTAGCTTGGGCGCTGTTTTTCTTAAAATCTAGCATGACTTTAGGTTGACTTGCTGTGCTGCGATTTTTATTACCTTGTGCCGCCCGTTGCTGAGCTTTTTCGCGGTTTTGTTGCATCTGGAGTTGCTGCTTTTTTTGCTCCTTTTCTAGGTGATTAATTCTTTTGGCTAGGGCATTTTGTTGCAACGCTTTTTGCTCACTGTAATGCTGGTAATTACCGGTTTCGTAAGTCGCACCTTGGTTGTTTAGCTCAATGATTGCATTGCATTGGTTGAGTAGTTCGCGGTCGTGGCTAACAACAATAATATGCCCTTGAAATGCGTGTAGCTGTGCTATTAACCACTGCTTTGCAGCATGATCTAAATGATTTGTGGGCTCATCTAGAATCAGCAAATCAGGCGCTGCTTGCAAAGCGCAATAAAGTGTTAAGCGCCGTTGCTGACCGCCACTTAAACTTCCCACGCGTTGAGTCAATGGTGCATCAATAGCCAAGGTTAATAGTTGTTGTTGATAGTATTGCGCGCAAAGCCAATCATCGTTTACAAGATTAAAATCAGTCTCAAGACAACTACCTTGCTCTATGCGCGCAAGTGCCGCGAGTTTTTGTGCAATTCCGAGCTGGTGGGCTATAGAACCTGACGTTTCTTCAAGGTGTTGTGCAGTTAGTTGTTGCTGCGAAACGAGTAAAACAGAGCCGTTAAATTCAACATTGCCAGTGGTGACTGCAAGTTGTTTTGCGAGTATTTGTGCCAGCAACGATTTACCTGTGCCGTTGGCACCGATAATTGCAGTGAGTTTTTCACTGACAGCAAAATTAAGTTGTTTAAATTGTACATGGCCATCAGCGTGTTGATAGCTTAAATTATGAATGTGTAATAACTGCATAATGCCTCTGGAGTGTGCAGGGCATGGCGCGCAAAGAATAATATTATATTGTGATAGGTCGAAATATGACGAATTTTGCGCCCACTAACCCTGTAAATTCAAAAAATAAAACGAATTTCAACAGGTGTTAGTTATTCATTAATGCGCAAACTCCAATAAGATAAGAGATGATATTTTAAGCAGTTCAAAGGGGACTGTCACGCTTTTATTTCTTTATATTTAGCCGATGGTTTTATTGTTGCAGTCTAAATGGAATGATTATGTGAGTGCTTACTGTCTTTACAATATTTACATTATGGTTAACTTACGATTAAGGCTGATTTGTTAGGCTTTAGTTATTCACACAGATTATTTTGGACGTAACTATGAACAACTTAACGCCATTGTCTTTGGCTTTACTAGGCTTGAGTTTATTACCCTTTGCTGCAAGTGCTAAGCACGAGCGTGAACATGACCGTTATGAACATCGTCATGAGCATAAAAAACACAGTAAGAAACATCATAAAAAATATTATAAAACGCACCATAAATCAGCATATTATAAAAAGCTGCCGCCGGGTTTATATAAAAAAGTAGGCTACGGACATGGTTTGCCGCCGGGGTGGTACAAAAAGTACCGCCGTGGTGATCGCCTTGAACGAGATATTTACCGCCATGGGCGAGTTATAGAGCGTCATGAGCGCAAAGGTTTAGTTTTATTGGAAGTTGATGATCAACTTATCCATTTAGTTCACGATACCCGAGAGATCCTTTCGATTGTGACTCGTCATCATTAAACATTGATAGGGTAGTTAACTTCATGGTGAATTTATGAACTATTGCTACTCTTTAAGCAATTAGATAAGGAGTAAATGATGAAAACACTAACATCAATTGCTTTGCTAGGGTTAGTACTTTGCAGCAGTGTAGTATTTGCAAAAAATGATAACCATGACAAAGATAAAAATAAAGGCAAAGTGAGCTTACCGCCTGGGCTGCAAAAGAAAGTGGATAATGGCGGGCAATTACCACCGGGTTGGCAAAAAAAATACCATAAAGGCGATAGATTAGATGATGACATTTATCGTCATGGTCGAGTTATCAAACCGATAGACCGTGATGGTCGTATTACCATTGAAATCGACGATACCATCATTCATTTGGTGCATGATACACGGGAGATTTTATCAATTTTGAGCCGGTATTAAGTGCCATGTTGGAAGAGGGGATTTAGAGTTAACTATTTGCTATTCTTTATTTTCCTCTACCGCATAGCGCCAGCCTTTAAATACCAAGTGGCTGCTTGAGCTTGAAGTACTGCCATCACCTGCGCTTACATCAGCAAGTGCGGTATCGTAGTGGATGCCGCCAGCACCAGATACATTAACCGTATTACCTAGCACAGAGCCCTTAAAGCCAACCGAAGAAGTTATTTCAACATGGCTTAATGGTGCGTATATAACTGCGTAAGCTTGCTCAGTGCCGCCTGAAAAGCTAACACCAGTGTCATTGCCCGAATAGTTACTGTATATGCTAAATACCGGTTTCCCTAGTGCCGTAATGCCATTTGTCGGAGTATAGACTTGGGTACCAGCACCAATATTAAACTTGCCTAGAACTATAATCGTTAAACTACTTTGCTCAGGGATTGTCAGTGAGCTGGCACCACTCATGGTAAAGTCACCTTGTACAAATAAGGTGGCGTGGTGGTTTTCTTTTACAGATAAATGACCTTTGATACTGATATTATCAAAATACATAATATCCGTTGGCTTATCTAAAAAACGCGTTGATTTTGCTGTTATATCACTATCAGGTGTACTTGCATTATCAACTAGAAACTCTGCTTTACTGGTGAAAAGTTGCAGATGATCACCTTTGCCAGAGCCACTAATGAACAAATCTTGGTAATTATTTAATGGATCATCTAAGTCATTAATCGCGTTGTTGATACCCAGAGGGTCGCAACTTGTAGTGCCGCTAGCAGCTCCATTTTCAGTAAAGTCTATTTTCTTCACTGGTGAAATAGTATCAATTACCAGTGGTGGTGAAGTTTTATATGGGGCGAGGTAATACTCTGGTGTATCGCCTGTAAAACTACCATTACCAAGATAACGTAAATCATCACTGCTGATAGTACTGCCCCATTGGGTAAGTGCGACATTGCCTAAGACTTTTACTCCACCACTGACTGTCCCCCCTTTTTGGCTGTAATTACCGTGACTTTGCACTCCTCCTAAAATAGTCGGTTGGTTAAGCGTGGTATCGCCTTGGCTAAGAACTTTTCCATCAATTGTGTTACCTGTAATTGCAATGTTAGCGCCCGAAGTAATATTACCTGCGACATAGGTTTGTTTTAGGGAAATATCACCATTTGCTTGAATGTTGCCACCGACGCTGCCACTTTGTTGGCTGTAATAGAGATACGCGGTTACATTGCCACCAATTTTGCTATTGCTTGGTAAGCTTAAATAGCCATTTGAATGCACGTTACCACTGATATCTGCAGAGCCAGTAAGTTTGATGCTGTTGGATGCAATCACATCACCAAAAATTTTCCCATTACCTGATAAAACAATGGTGCTATCGCCATCTAAAGTTTGTACAAAAGCTTGTTCGCTGTAATTTTGGCTACCGTCACTTAGAGTGGCGTTGTAATCGCCGAGTGAAGAATCATAACTGTCAATTTTCCCGCTACCACTTAAACTTATACCTGAACACCCGGTGATCCCCGGTGAGAATGGTGAACTGCCAGTACTGCCGGGTGTTTGTACAAATTCAAAAATTGCTTCTAAATTAGCTTCGCCTTCAAAGCGATTACCCGTGCTAGAAATCACTAATTCGCCATCGTTATTCACGGTTAAATTGGCATTAAAAGCGGTTGCATCCAGTGTACCAATACCATTGATAGACGCATTTTGATTGACTAAATCAGCTAAGTTTTGTGTTGGATCATTGAGTAGTTGTTGGTTGAGTTGCTGCATACTGGCGTATACACCTTTTTCAGCCATTAAACGGGCATTAAGCTGCTTTTGATAATTCCCGCTGAGGCGCTCTTGAATAATAGTGTCACGTAGTGAGCTTAACACTACTAAAGTTGCCATTGAGGTGAGTATTAATACTGTTATTAGGGTAAAGCCTTTTGAGTTTCTCATTAAGCACAACCTTGCGGTTGTTCGCTAAGCCAGCTTTGTCCACTTGGTAAAATACACAATTGCATATCAATGGTACTGCTATCCTGATCCGTTACTGTGATTTGATAAGCTTGGTTGAGCTCTCCTGTTGCAGAGACACTTAAAGTCGGCAAATCGATAGTAATGCTCGCATGCTGAATCGTAAATTCTTGCAAGATGGTCGTTACGCCATCGACATCAGTCTTTGCCTGCCAGTGTTCGGGTTTTGCTTGTAATATCACCGTTTGGTTACGCTTAATAGCTTCACTGCGTGAGTATTTATAGACACTCTGTAATTGATTCGCATGGGTGACAAGACGGTCATGTTTGATAAACGCCATATAATTGGGCGCTGCAAGTACAGCCATAATACTGACAATAGCCACCACTATCATTAATTCCAGTAAAGTAAAACCACGCATTAGCCATTCCAACAGTTATCAGTTTGAGCTGTTTGCTGGCCACTGTGATTAATCATTAAAGTACCGCAACTATCAGCCGTTTGTGCCCCTTTAGGTACAGCTTCTAGTACAAAAGTTATATTATCTGATTTGTAATTAAATTCATAGTATTCAGTATCTTGTGTGGCAAATTCGTTAGGGTAACGACCGTTTCTACTATAGTGACTTTCTAGGCTGGCACTGCCTTGGAGCATGATTTGTTGGATATTAGCACGGCGACTTTTAAGCATATGCTCAGTGTAGTTTGGCATCGCGATGCGATATAAAATGCCTAAAATAGCGATAACTATCATCAGTTCGACTAAAGTAAAGCCATGTTGTAGAAAGTAGCGATGATTGCGCATTGTGGAAGGCACCTAAAAAGTACGAAACAAAGCGGTTCCGTAGCGAGTTTATAAATCCTTTTTAGATGCGCAAATTTTACACTGCTTTGCACATTTTTAGAACGCTCAATATGCAATCAGGTACGATGAGTTTGTAATTTAATGATTACATATGTATTTTTTCTGTTTTTCATTACTGATTCATACGTAACTGTTATGCTAGCTGTATAAAAAATAAAAGGAATGAAGAGTGCTTATTTTACTTGCCATTATTTCGACCATCTTACTTATCGCCAGCTTGTTGCCACTTTCTTATAGCCAGCATTATATGGTTCGAGGCGGCGACTTTATTCGTTTGCAAGTATGTTATGGTGCGCTTATTAATTTATTGCTAATCGCCAGTTATGCTGTTTTAGTGATGAGTTCACCACTACTTATTGTTCTGGTAATTGCAAACGTGCTGGTGCTAATACTGCAAGGTTATTGGATTTATCCTTATTGCTGGTTTGCTCGTCATGAAGTAAAAAATAGTCACTCTCATGCTCCCCATAGTATTCGTATTATGAGTGCGAATGTGTTGATGTCTAATCATAATAGTGAGGCATTGATCAGCTTAGTAAAACAGCATCAGCCGGATTTATTGGTCACACTCGAAACTGATACTTGGTGGCAAAATCAGCTCGCAGCGCTGCATAATGATTACCCGTATCGTATAGCGTGCCCGAAAGATAATCGCTATGGCATGCATGTGTTTAGTAAGTATAAAATAATCCAATCACAGGTATGTGAACTTGTTTCAGACGATATTCCGTCTATTCATATATTGTTTGAAAATGCTGATGGCTTGCAAATGCAAGGACATTTTATTCATCCTGAGCCGCCAAGTCCGACAGAAAAAGACACTTCGCGAACGCGAGATAGCGAGCTTATTATGGTTGCCAAAGCCGTTAAAGATCCTATTCGGCCAGTTATCGTTGCGGGGGATCTCAATGATGTTGCATGGTCACGTACCACACAATTATTTATGAAACTGAGTGGCTTTTTAGACCCTCGTAAGGGGAGGGGATTTTTTAATACTTTTCATGCTGATTACTTTTTCATGCGTTGGCCATTGGATCACTTATTCCACAGTCCCGGGTTTACTGTTAAGCGGATCAAGCGCCTAGCTAAATATGGTTCTGATCACTTTGCTTTGTTAACTGAGTTAGTATATGAAGATGCTGAGCAGCAATCATTGTTAAAAAAAGATGAGGATACGGCTGAAATAGCAGAGCAGTTAAAAATGAATCGGGTTGATAAGCGTCAAGTACCAACCTTTAAAAAGGGCCAATAAAGGCCCTTTTTACAAAGCCACTGCTTAGCTATTATCAGCGATCATTATGGTTTTGATATTCACGAATTCACGGATACCAAAACCGCCATGCTCGCGGCCATAACCGCTGTCTTTAACGCCACCAAAAGGTAAATTGGGCTGAGCAAGACCGTAACCATTGATATTGACCATCCCGGTATCAAAGTATTTTTTCGCCAGCTCAACAGCTTGTTTTTCATCTTTAGAGAAAATACCGCCACCTAAACCATAGCGGGAGTCGTTGGCAATGCGCATCGCATCCTCGTTATCTTTTGCTTTGATCAGTGAAGCAACAGGACCAAATAGCTCATCATCATAAGCAGGCATGCCAGGTGATAAATTTTCAATTAAGGTAGCGGGATAGTAAAAACCTGTTTGCGTGGGGATTTCGCCACCGAGAACAACTTTAGCACCAGCTTTAATAGATTTTTGTACCTGATCGTGTAGCTTATCTCTTAAGTCTTCACGTGCCATTGGCCCAAGGTCGGTATTTTCATCCATTGGATCACCAAGTTTTAGGCCCTTAAATTGTTCAATAATACCGGCTTTAAATTCATCATATAAAGAATCAACGACGACGAAGCGTTTTGCTGAAACGCATGTTTGACCGTTATTGATCATCCTACCTTGCACACAAGTTTTAATTGCCAATTCTAAATCAGCATCATCAAGCACTAAGTAAGCATCGTTACTACCCAGCTCTAAAACGGTCTTTTTCACCTGTTTACCTGCTTGTTCGGCCACTTTTTTACCCGTACCGTCACTGCCAGTAAAGGTTATCCCACGAATTGCTGGGTGGCTGATCAGCTCACTGGCTGTTTTGCCATCAATGAGTAAATTTTTAAATACATGGCTTGGGAAACCGGCATCAGCAAACATCTGCTCTATTTTCTCAGCCATACCAAACACATTACCCGCGTGTTTAAGTACGGCGGTATTACCAGCCATAATGTTAGTCACGGCATAACGTACAACTTGGTAAAGCGGAAAATTCCAAGGCTGAATACCGAGTAAAACCCCAATCGGTTGGTAAGAAATGATGGCGCGGCCCGTTTCCATTGAGCGTTGCTCATCCGCTAATTGTGCAGGCCCATTTTCAGCAGTATAACGGCAGATAGCGGCGCAAAGTTCAACTTCCTGAAAGCCTTGTGAGTAAACCTTGCCCATTTCTGCGGTCATTAATTTAGCTATGCTCTGTTTATTTTCCTCAAATATCACGGCTAACTGATTTAAATGTTTAGCCCGCTCAGTAAACGAGGTCATACGCCACTGTAAAAATGCCTCGTGACTTTTATCTATCTCATTTTTTGCTTGTGCTAGGTCGAGCAAGGTATAGTCTGCAATAGTTTGCTCAGTAGCAGGATTAATCGTAGTTACTGTGTTAGTCATCATTTATCTCCTTACAATTTGTATTGAGTAAGCAGTGTGCAAAGCTAACACCAACTCTGCGGTAAATGATTTCACAGTTTTAAGTTGTTGCTATAAAACAATTTTTGTTTTTTGAAATTGTTTTTATTATTCAGTTATTATTTTTGTATCGGTAAAAAGTGCAGGTGGCTGAAAAAGTT
Source organism: Pseudoalteromonas sp. S1727 (assembly GCF_005886375.1). Lineage (NCBI taxonomy): Bacteria > Pseudomonadati > Pseudomonadota > Gammaproteobacteria > Alteromonadales > Pseudoalteromonadaceae > Pseudoalteromonas > Pseudoalteromonas sp. S1727. The sequence goes on along the minus strand of NZ_PNDT01000009.1, from coordinate 83,688 downwards.
ACAAGGAGAAAGTTATGGCGTTATCTTTATTTAATACTCAACAACCACTCATTCAAGCGCCAATGGCAGGGGTGCAAGATTTTCGTTTAGCGGCGGCAGTGAGTAACGCTGGTGGCTTAGGGTCATTACCCTGTGCCATGCTCTCTAAAGAGCAATTATTGAGTGAGCTCACCGCTTTGACCCAAGCAACTAATAAACCTTATAACCTTAACTTTTTTTGCCATACACCGGCCTGCTACACACAACCGCAAAAACAAAAATGGCATCAATTGCTTGCGCCCTATTTTATTGAGCTGGGTATAGATGATTCAAGCTTAGGTATGACGGCATCACGTCAGCCAATTGATGCAGACACTGTCGCGCTGATTGCGCCTTTTAAACCGCCAGTAGTGAGCTTTCATTTTGGTTTACCAGCTGCAGCAATTGTGCAACAAATTAAAAGTTGGGGTGGCAAAGTTATTTCTACAGCAACAACAGTGGATGAAGCTAAGTGGCTAGAAGCTAATGGGGCCGATGCTGTTATAGCACAAGGTTTAGAAGCAGGCGGCCACAGAGGGCACTTTTTATCAATGGACTTAAGTTTACAGCAGCCAACGACTAAGCTGGTTGAGCAATGTGTGCGGGAGCTAAATATAGCTGTAATTGCTGCCGGTGGTATTGCAATCGTTGAGGATGTCAAACAAATGCACTCACTTGGTGCTGCTTTGGTACAAGTTGGCAGTGCATATTTGTTGTGCCAAGAGGCAACAACATCAGCGCTGCACCGCGACGCTATTTTGCAGCAGCCAGTGAATAGCACTGCACTGACAACGATTTTTTCAGGGCGCGCTGCGCGTGGAATTGAAAACCGTATTATGCGCGAGCTTGGCACTATGCCACAGCAAGCTCCTGCATTTCCATTTGCCAGTATTGCGCTAAGTGCATTGCGCGCTAAATCTGAAGCACAAGGTAAAAGTGATTTTTCGCCGTTATGGTGTGGGCAAAAATACATTGTTAGAGATGCGTTTAGCGCTGCTGAAATTACTAAGCTGTTAGCACCAGATAATGCATAATTTAGCGATGTGACCATTAGGTGATCGTTATTATTAATTCGTCATAGCGCCTTAACTTAAATTAAGGCGCCACTGGCTAGGTTAAATTAAACTGCTGTTTTTCAGGGGGCGGTATGTTTTTAATTTCGCAGTGCTTACTTAAGTTGTTCGGCTATCTGTTTTAATAAGTAGGTTTCACGAATGATCGACAGCCCTTGCTTATCACTGTTTGCCAGCGTGCGCTCATTATGGGCAATGGCATCATAAATATTGACCCACTTTGCGGTCATGCCATTTTGTTGCTCATAATGTTCTAATTGAGCTTGGCCTAATTTTTCATCAATGCTGCAATAATAGCAGTAAGATTTTATATGGATCACAGCAAAATCATCTTTATACCAAGGGCGATATTCTTCATAAAGGCCAAACTCGTTAAGTATTTTTATATTCTGTGCGCCGGTTTCTTCTTGTAGTTCGCGAATGAGTCCTTGTTCTATACTTTCACCTTCATCTATCCCCCCGCCAGGGAGGCTGTAATCTTCATAACGGGCGGTGTACATTAATAAAATGTCAGTTCCATTTAGGGCTATTGCCCGCCCCGTTAAGCGAGTAAACTGGCGAGGGTCATTGGCATTAACACTGGGGTGAATAGCAGTCTTAAGTAAGCGCATAGCTTTCCTAACTGTAAAATATTTTCAAGAATTATAACGCAAAAGTGATCAATAAAATTTTTTCGTACGTAAACTGTGGGTTAAGAATCAATCCTATAGCATAAAAGGATTAATGTGTTAGGCTCAGTAATAATAAAAGCATAGGGATTTTTCATGTTAAACATACTTTTAGTTGATGATGACAATGAGTTTAGTGAGGTTGTTTGTCATATTGTTGAGTTTTTAGGGCATAACATCAACACCGCGGCAAATTTAGCCGAAGCAGAGCAATGGTTTGTTAATAATCACTTTGACCACGTTTTCCTTGATTTTATGCTGCCAGACGGCAGCGGCTTACATTTAGTTGAGCACCTTAAGAGTATAGGTCAAAAACCTAAAATAACGCTTATTTCAGGCCACCCTTCAGTAAAAGGTAAATTGGCTGAGATGTGTGAGCCAAATGTTGGCCATTTAGTTAAACCTTTACAACGTGAAGATATTGAACGCGTTTTAAATCCTAAAAAAGTAGCCGTTAAGAAAAAAACAACGCCGAGTATTAAAAAACATTTTGGTACCTTGATCGGTGAGTCACCGCAAATGCAGCGGCTTTACACTATGATTGAGCGAGTCGCAAACACCAGCGCTAACGTGATGTTAATGGGTGAAAGTGGTGCTGGTAAAGAAGTTGTGGCACAGGCGATTCATAACGCCAGTGCCTGTAGTGGCCCATTAGTGGCAACTAACTGCGGCGCACTTTCAAAAGAGCTAATAGGCAGTGAGTTGTTCGGCCATGAAAAAGGTGCATTTACAGGCGCAATTGCCCGCAAAGACGGCGTATTTGAACAAGCTATGGGCGGTACGTTGTTTTTAGATGAAGTAACCGAAATGCCTATTGATATGCAGCCGAATTTACTGCGTGTGCTGGAAACTAAAAAAGTCACTCGAGTAGGTGGTAGTAAAGAAAGCGCAGTTGATTGTCGAGTTATTTCTGCGACTAACCGTTCGCTGGAAGACTTGGCGCAAAATAATATTATCCGTGAAGACATTTACTTTCGTTTAGCGGTATTTCCTATTGATATTCCGCCACTTCGAGACCGAAAAGAAGACATCAGTCTACTCGCTAGCGCATTTTTAGAGCAGTTAAATGATGAAAACAATACTGATTTTCAGTGGCAAGCCAGCCAGTTAAAATTGCTTGAAAGCTATGATTGGCCGGGAAATGTGCGAGAGCTGCGCCACGCGATTCATCGTGCTTTTATTATGAGCGATCCAAAAGGTAAGGCTATTACCCTGCCAGATAACTTAGAGTCGCCATTTTCTCGAATTAATAAGCGTACCCAAGTCAACCAAGTCAGTGCTGGACAAACGATTGAAGAAGTTGAAAAAGAGTTGATCCATGCCACGTTAGATAAAGTACAAGGCAATAAAACTCTGGCGGCACAAATGCTGGGGATCAGTACAAAAACGTTATATAACCGCTTAAATGCATACGGTGGCATAGGCGAATATAGTTAGATAATTTCGGCAGGAGAAACATGAGTAATAACGAACCGTTAAATAAACTCGTTCATGATGCGCGAGCACCACTTAACCGTATCTCAATGAATGCAGAATTAATTAAATTGGTAATTGAAAACGATATGCCTAAAGATAAAGCGTTAGCGGCATTAGATAAAATAATTAGTAATTGCCAGCAGTGCAGTGACAGCTTGCAAAAAATAGCGGACTCAGATGTCACTGAATAAACAGTTTTTAAGGGAAAGTAAATGAAGCAAAAAAAGCAACAAGGTAGAACCAATGTAGTCTGGGCTAGCTTTATTGCTGTAGTGCTATGTATTGTCGTTGGCAATGCTATTTTGGCCATGAACACTATTCAAAGTCTTACGCAAACTCAACAACGTTTAGACGATACTGGGATGCTAAATACCGCCATTGAAAAGCTTCACCTTTCTATTGTGCAGGCTGAGTCAGGGCAACGTGGCTTTTTACTAACCGGTGATGAGGCGTATTTAGCGCCTTATTACGATGCTGTTTTACAACTTAACTCACAAGCTAAGTTAGTTAAAGGCTTACGTACCGAAATCGATGGTCAAGCAGATAAAGTCGCTCGTTTATTGTTTTTAGTTGATGATAAAGTGGCAATCTTAACCAGAACCGCCGATTTAGCTTTAGCGGATAAAGAGCGTCGTGCACATTACTTATTAGAGACTCACCAAGGTCGTAAGCTGTACGAGGAAATTCGCTTACTTGCTGATGAAATTCAAGATGCTGAATCAGCCTTTAAACTTGCTCAATTTAGAAAGTTAGGACAAATCAAAAAAGAGGCAAAAGTCACATTTGCGATTACTGCAGTGACGAGTGCGTTATTAATTATTGGCATGTTTGTGTTAACACGGATCAACTTACGCACCTCAGCAAAATACCGTGAAGAGCTGGAGTATCAGAATGAAACTTTGGCGGCGAAAGTGACTGAGCGTACTCAGGAATTAACTTTATATTCTGATGAATTGAGTCGCTCTAACCGTGAACTTGAAGAGTTTGCCTTTGTGGCAAGTCATGATTTGCAAGAGCCACTGCGTAAGATTCAGGCCTTTAGTGATCGTTTAGAAACCATGTTCAAAGATGAGCTGGGTGAAAAAGGCATTGATTATATAGCGCGAATGAAAAATGCAGCGCAACGCATGTCTAACTTAATAAATGACCTATTGGAATTCTCGCGAGTGACTACCCGCGGCAAAGATTTTGTCGATACCGATTTACAAAAAGTACTTGATGAAATCTTGAATGATTTGGAGATTGCGATTAAAGAATCAAATGCGCAAGTTCACGTTGGTCAAATGCCCGTAATACAAGCTGATCCAAGTCAGATGGAGCAGCTGTTTTTAAATTTAATTTCGAACGCGGTGAAATTTAGGCGGCCAGAAATAGCGCCTGTCATTCATATAGATTACGCACATCAAACGCAATTCAGTGAAGATCTTAATACCGACGTAGAATGGCAAGTTATTACAGTCAAAGACAATGGCATTGGGTTTTCAGCTGAGTATACGGACAAAATTTTTGTGCCGTTTCAGCGCTTACACGGACGCTCACAATACAAAGGCACCGGTATAGGTTTATCGGTATGTCGACGAATTGTAGAGCGTCATGGCGGCACTATTACAGCTCAAAGCGAAACGGGTGAGGGGGCAACCTTCATCATAAAACTACCTGTGGAAAGTGAACTTTTCACATTGCAAGGAGAGGCTTAAATGCCGTTCACTAAAGTAAAGCCAATCACCATTTTAATGGCTGATGATGATGAAGATGATCGTTTATTAACTCAAGATGCGTTGACAGAGAGCCGCGTGCTTAATGAATTGCACTTTGTTGAAGATGGTGTGGAATTGTTGGAGTACCTTGAACGTAAAGGTAAGTTTGAAGACAGAGATTCATCACCACGACCAAGTTTAATTCTATTGGATTTAAATATGCCGCGCATGGATGGGCGAGAAGCACTGCAAGCAATCAAAGCCAACCCGAACTTAAAAGGCATCCCGGTGGTGATTTTAACGACCTCAAAGCAAGAGGAAGACATGGTTAAAGGGTATGACCTGGGCGCCGCCTCTTATATCACTAAACCGGTGACCTTTGATGGTCTTGTTGACCTGATGAAAACACTCGGTAAGTATTGGGTTGAGTTTGTAGAATTACCGAGTACCTATAACGATTAGAAAGTAACCACTGGAGACACTATGTTAGATAAGGCAACTAAGCTGCTATTGGTTGAAGACGATGAAGATGATTACATACTTACCTGCGATTATCTTGAACAGCTTAATTCCCATACATTTGATATAGAGTGGATCAGTGACCCCAAGCAGGCAGTGCAGCTATTAAGTCAAAACTTACATGATATCTGCCTGCTTGATTACCGTTTAGGCGCATCGGATGGCCTTGTTGTATTAAAACAAGCGGTCGAAAATGGCTTTACTGGGCCAATTATTATGCTTACTGGGCAGTCAAATGATGAACTTGACTCTGCAGCATTGGATGCAGGCGCAGTTGATTACCTAGTTAAAAATGAAATGAGCAGTAGCCGTTTTGCACGTTCAATTCGCTATGCATTAGCACGGCGAGACATTGAAGATGAGCGTATCGAACGGTTGAAAGCGGAAGCCGAAAATCGCTCTAAAGACCGCTTTTTAGCTCATTTGAGTCATGAATTACGCACACCTTTATCCTCCATTTTAGGTTATACCGAATTGCTCATGCAAAGTGACCTAAATGACCATGCTAATAATGAGCTTGGTGTAATTTATCGAAATGGTAAGCACTTATTAAGCTTGTTGAATGATGTGCTCGACTTATCAAAAATAGCCGCCGATAAATTAGAGCTCAGCTGCAGTGATGTGAACCTTGATAGCCTTATGGCTGATGTGTTTACTCTGATGCGAGTGTCTGCGCTTGATAAGGGCTTATCACTGCGTTTTGAATCATTACAGCCTTTACCGCTGGTGGTAAATATTGATGCGACGCGGTTTAGACAAATTTTAATTAATATAATCAACAACGCAATTAAGTTTACTGAGCAAGGTGAGATCATTGTTCGTGCGTGGACAAAAGTTGTTGATGGTACTGAAATGCTATTTTTTAGTATTAAAGATTCAGGGTTGGGCATTGCGCCAGAAAAACAAGCGTTGATATTTAAACCATTTGAACAAATAGCAGATGTTGAATCGCGCTCTGTTGGCGGTGCTGGTTTAGGGCTTGCTATTTGCTCTGAGTTATTGAGTCGCATGCAAGGCGGTATAACCTTGGAGTCGGCAATAGGCAAGGGCTCTGAGTTTACTATTTCTTTATATCCCGGCAATATTCAAGCGGTTGAACGGCATTTACTAAAGTTGGATCTAACCCCTAATATGCAGCAAAAAACCGCACCATGTAAGGTCACAGGTCGAGTGTTAGTAGTTGACGATTTACGTGATTTGCGGGTGTTGGTAGGGCATATGATTGCCTCTGCTGGAGCGAAAGTTGATTACGCCGAGCACGGCAAGCAAGCACTTGATAAAGTAGCCAAAGCGCAGCAGCAAGGTGAACCATACGATATAGTTTATTTAGATATCCATATGCCGGTGATGGGCGGTAAAGAAACCGCCATTGAGCTCAGAAAGGCTGGGTTTACGGGAGCTATTATTGCGCTTACCGCCGCAACGATGAAGGGCATTCATAATGAGCTTACAGCCTTGGGGTTTAATGATGTAATAGGCAAGCCTGTTGACGCTAATTTATTGTATTTGTGCTTGCAAACCTATTTAGCTAATAACACGCAAAAAACCAAGGAGGTTGTGCCTGCACTCGATAGTTTGCAAAATAAAATGCGTTTTTTATTAGTTGAAGATGATGCCGATGCGGCGCAAATAACCCAATTATTACTCGAAAGCTTAGGCGTACAAACAAGTATTGCGACCAGTTATGAGCATTGTGTTGCCATCTTAAAAGCGGATAGCAACTTTGATAAGGTTTTATTAGATATGCATTTACCGGATGGCAGTGGCTTGGAGTTAGCAGCTTATATCAAGCTGCATTACCCTCAGTTATCACGTGTTATTGTCAGTGGTATGCAGCCTGAACCGTTGCAACTAGAACAACTCAATATTGAGCATGTTTTATTAAAACCAATTAATCTTGCATTGTTAACCCAACTTATTGAGGGATAGCAAGTACTGATTGGCGGATGATTAACTCCGGCTCAAATAAAGTTTGTAATGGTGACGTGTTTTTGTGATAAACATTGCTCAATACCCAATCGGCAGCCATGCGACCCATTGCACTGATTGGGTAATTTATAGTGCTCAATGGTGGGGAAATATGGCGAGTAAAAAACACATTATCGTAACCCATAATCGATAATTGTTCGGGTAATTTAATTTTATACTCTCTTGCTGTGGCCATTGCACCAGTGGCCATTTCATCATTGGCGCAGATCAATGCAGTAAATTGAGGCGCATTGTTATGTAAGTGCTGAAAGCCTGTAGCACCGCTGTCTTCCATGAAATCACCTTGATACAGTAATTGCTCATTAAAGTTCAGGTTATACTCAGCTAAGGCTTGCTTATGCCCAGCTAAGCGATCTTGGGCATCTTTTTTCCACAATGGGCCACTAATATAAGCAATATCAGTATGGCCTTGCTCTAAGACGTATTTAGCAGCTAAGTAACCACCTTTCACGTTGTCTAAAATAATACAACGTGAAGATAATTCTTCAATATAGCGATTGATTAGCACAAAAGGGGTTTTCCCTTTACTAAGCTCTATTAGGTAATCATCACTAATAGCCTCAACATGCAAAATTAAACCATCGCAATTGCGACTAATTAAAAATTCAATAGCCTGTTGTTCGCGCTCTTCATCACTATGACCTGCGGCGATGATCACATGTTTGCTCTGCTTACGAAACGCGGTTTCTATCCCACTCATCATAGGGCCATAAAAAGGACCCTGTAGCTCAGAAACGAGTAATCCCACGCTATTTGAGCAATTTGATGCTAACGATTGAGCTATGGAGTTTGGTCGATAACCTAACTCTGTCATCGCACGAGTTACTTTTTCACGGGTTGCATCGCTGACATTTGCATTATTATTCATCACTCTTGAGACGGTTGCTAATGACACGCCAGCAAGTTTTGACACCTCATAAATGGTGGCCATGTTATTCCTTTTGACTGTGGGCTACTAAATCGTCATTTATCTGTTTTAAAGTTTTATTATCAAGAATATACCTTGTCATGATCAAAGCGACAAGTACGCTGCCAATAGCAGGGTAAAGAGTAAACGAGGTTAAAATTCCAGTTTTAGTCAGCTCAGTTAATTCAGTATTTGCTTGGTAACCATAATAAGCTAATAACCAGCCAGCAATCGCGCCACCCAGTGCTAAACCGAGTTTAATAAAAAACACCACACTCGCGTAAACAAGACCGGTTAGGCGGTGACCATTTTGCCATTGTCCGTAATCGATAGCGTCGGCCATTTTTGCCCATAGCAGCGGAGTTGCCATTTGAGTGAAAAAACACCATAAAAAGTACACTGCAAAGGCTAAAATAAGCTGCTCGCTAGGTAACCAAAAGGCAACACAGCTAAGAGCCGCAGAAATATACTGTAGATAGATATAAGCGGTTTTTTTATCAATGCGTTTACTCAATGGTTGCGCACAGGCACAGCCTAAGATATTGCCTATCATACCGAGAGTGACAAAGTGAGTGACTAAATCACCTTCCCCGAGCACATATTTTACGTAATAAATTGCTAAGGTGGTACGTAATACCATACTGGTTAATAACATTAGGGCGGCAGCACAGAGTATTTTAAACGGCCCGTTTTGCCATAAAGTGGCCATTTGTGCTTTAAGAGTCAGGGTTTTATGCTGCTGTGCCACTACCCGCTCTTTGGTAAATCGAAAGCACACTAAAAATAGTATCACGCCAAAACAGCTCATTATGACCATAGTGAGTTGGTAACCAAGGGCGTTATCCCCATGACCAAGCCAATTGACTAAAGGTAGCGTACAGCTACTTACGAGTAAGCCACCTAACATGCCAAATACAAAACGATATGATTGAATTGAAACGCGCTCATTAGGATCGCGGCTAAGCACGCCACCTAGTGCTGAGTAAGGTATGTTAATTGCGGTGTAGACCAACATCAGTAAAGTATAAGTGACAAATGCATAAATCACTTTGCCGCTTGGACTAAGATCTGGCGTTGTAAAGGTAATAATACTGATCACCCCAAATGGGATTGCCAGCCATAATAGATAAGGGCGATAGCTGCCGTATTTTGTGCGTGTAGCATCTGTGAGTGCGCCCATTAATGGGTCGGTAACTGCATCAATGATGCGCACGACTAAAAATAAAGTGCCGACTATAGCAGGCGATATGCCAAAAATATCAGTATAGAAAAAAGTCAAAAATAGCATTACGGTTTGAAAAATGATGTTACTGGCAGTATCACCTAAGCCATAGGCTATTTTTTCTTTTTTAGTTAGCATAATTGGCACTCAATTTTATTGTTATTTTTTACGTTGTTGCAGTAAGCGGCGATATTGTTTAGCGCTTTCTTTAAGTATCCGTTGCTGATTCGAATAGTCAACATAAACCAAACCAAAGCGTTTTTCGTAGCCGTACGCCCATTCAAAGTTATCCAATAAGCTCCATGCAAAATAGCCTTTGACATCAACGCCTTGAATTATTGCGTCATGAACAGCATTAAGATGGGTATGATAGTAGCTTACTCTTGCTAAATCAGCTACTTGCCCTTCATGCAAGTGATCTGCCATGGCCGCGCCATTTTCTGTTACATAGACTTTGGGTAACTGGTATTGCTCATTTAACGAAACCAATAACTCAGTTAAGCCTTGCGGATAAACTTCCCAGCCCATATCCGTGACTGGCACATTATCAATATTAGCCTCGGCAAACCAGTTATCTTCAGTGTTGCGATAATGTATGCGGGTATAGTAATTAACCCCAATAAAGTCAATTGGCTGGCTAATTATAGCCATATCGCCAGGGGCAATTACTGGCTGTACGTTGATATTGAGTTTGCTCAGCAAGTCAGGGTATTGTCCTTCTAGTACTGCTTTGATGTACCACTGGTTATGATATTGATCGGCAAGCATTGCTGCTGTTTGATCTGCTGATGTCAGTGGGTAGCTCGGGCTAAAGTTTAGTACAATCCCAGCTTCAGTATCAGGACAGTTTTGGCGTAACACTTGCATCGCAAGGCCGTGTGCTAATAGTAAGTGATGAGCAGCTTGACGTCCTGCTTGCTGACTTTTGATACCTGGTGCATGAACACCTATTTCGTACCCTAAATAAGCACTACAAAATGGTTCATTTAAAGTGGCATATGAATCGACCAAGCCGGTGAGCTCTTTACTAATTACATCGGTGTAGGCTGCAAAAGCGTAGGCGGTCTCACGGTTTTGCCAACCACCTTGATCCTCTAAATGTTGTGGCAGATCCCAATGATAAAGAGTGACATAGGTTTTAATATTTCGTGCTTTTAATGCAGTTAATAAATTACGATAGAAACTAATGCCTTGTTCATTCACTGTACCATCTTGATGCAGCACGCGCGGCCATGAAATAGAGAGTCGGTATGCATCCACGGCTAAGTTTGCGATCATTTCAATATCTTGTTGCCATAAATTGACATGATCGCAGGCAATATCGCCATGGCTATTATCAGCAATTGCTCCAGGTTTTGAGCAAAAAGTATCCCAAATACAAGGTAAGCGGGTATCACGTGCTCCTTCAATTTGAAATGAAGCCGTTGCTACGCCAAATACGAACTGTGGCATTAGCATGGGGGAATTTGAGGGCAGTGATATAGTTTTAAATTCGCTCAAGGTGCACCTTTTAATTTTCGGTAGTCGTAATCGCTTAATATTTATTTTGAAGACAGCATAGCTTTTCAATGTAAGCGCTTACAAGTTTTTTGTAAATAAATTGCTAAATTCGATTTATATGTTATAAATGTAAGCGCTTACATTTAATGTTGCAACTATTTTTTGTTTTTATAGTTTTAATAAAAGAACCTGCTAGTAGTTGTAATAAACTGATAATTAAAAACAATTAGAGATTTTAATATGGCACATGTCACACACACTTTGGCAGAGAACGAACATAGCCAGCAACCATTGGGCAAGCAAACGTTTGCTTTAACGTCGTTGACCACACTATTTTTTATGTGGGGATTTATTACTTGCTTAAATGATATTTTGATCCCGTATTTAAAAGGTATGTTTTCGCTAAATTATACCCAAGCAATGTTAGTTCAGTTCTGCTTTTTTGGGGCTTATTTTGTAATGTCGATCCCTGCGGGGAAGTTGGTTAGTAAAATTGGTTATCAGTTTGGTATTGTCGTCGGGCTTGTGGTTGCCGCTATAGGGTGTGCACTTTTCTATCCTGCAGCAGTGGCACATGTTTATGAATTATTTTTATTGGCGTTGTTTGTATTAGCATCGGGTATCACTATTTTACAAGTATCAGCTAATCCATATGTAAGTGTGTTGGGGTCGCCTAAAACAGCCTCATCACGCCTAACCATGACTCAAGCATTTAATTCATTAGGGACTACAATAGCGCCTATTTTTGGTGGTTGGTTAATTTTAACTGAAGTGAGTCAAGCAACGGCAGAGCAAGTGAAACTCCCGTATTTAATGCTGTCAGCCAGTCTATTGGTGCTTGCGGTTATCTTCGCATTTTTAAAATTGCCGAAATTAGGTAAAGAAAGTGACTCTCAAGTTCAAAGTCAGCAGGTTGAAGGATTTGTTGATTTAGGTAGTGTGTGGCAATACCGTCATTTACTGTTTGGCGCATTAGGTATCTTTGTTTATGTGGGGGCTGAGGTTGCCATTGGTAGTTTCTTGGTGGGTTTTTTAACGCTTGATCATATTAGCAGTTTAACCGAGCAGCAAGCGGCTCATTACATTAGTTATTACTTTGCCGGTGCGATGATAGGCCGTTTTATTGGCGCAGTAGTGATGCAAAAATTTGATGCCGGTAAAGTGCTGGCATGTCATGGCTTACTTGCCATTGTATTGATTGTTATGGCAATGACTGGCCAAGGTGGATTTGCCATGTGGGCGCTTTTATTGGTCGGTCTGTGTAACTCAATCATGTTCCCAACTATTTTTAGCTTAGCGTTACAGGGGCTTGGTAAATACACTTCACAAGGGTCAGGTATTCTTTGCTTAGCGATTGTTGGTGGTGCGATTATTCCACTACTACAAGGTGTACTCGCTGACAGTATTGGCGTGCAGTTAGCGCTGTTACTACCAATAGGCTGTTATTTATATATCACTTACTTTGCGCTGGTTGGCTCAAAAGTATCTTCTCCTCGTCATAAATAATAGGTGCAAAACATGACATTAAAAAAACCATTCACACTTACAGCGCTAGTGATGGCGACCATAGCGATGAACGGCTGCTCGGGGCCTGAGCACATACAAGCGAGTAAAACTGCAAACGATGAAATTTGGCCAAAAATCACCACGGGTATTAATGATGATGCCAACATGGAGGCGGCAATTACCACGTTGTTAAATAGCATGACGCTTGAGCAAAAAATTGCACAAATGATCCAACCGGAAATTCGCGATATTACAGTGGAAGATATGCGTAAGTATGGTTTTGGCTCATATTTAAATGGTGGTGGTGCGTTTCCTAATAACGATAAACACGCCAGCGCAGCTGATTGGATAGAGCTTGCAGAAAAAATGTATCAGGCTTCTGTCGATGACTCGCTGGATGGCATTAGTATTCCAACCATGTGGGGCACCGATGCAGTACATGGGCATAACAATGTGATTGGCGCGACTTTATTTCCGCATAACATTGGTTTAGGCGCGACAAACAACTCTGCGTTGATTGAAAAAATAGCCGCAGCAACCGCACAAGAAGTGATGGTAACAGGTATTGATTGGGTGTTTGCACCCACTGTAGCTGTGGTGCGTGACGATCGCTGGGGTCGCACTTACGAAGGCTATTCAGAAGACCCTGAAATCGTGCGTGATTACTCAGCAGCAATTGTAAAGGGTTTGCAAGGCGCGGTCGATCAAGACTTTTTATCTGATAAACGCGTTATTAGTACTGTTAAGCATTTTTTGGGTGATGGTGGTACGCAAGGTGGTGACGATCAAGGCGATAACATTGCATCAGAGCAAGAATTGTTCGATATCCATGCCCAAGGCTATGTGGGTGGCTTAGGTGCAGGCGCGCAAACAGTTATGGCGTCATTTAATAGTTGGCATGGTGAAAAAATTCATGGCAGCAAATACTTACTGACCGATGTGCTTAAAGGCAAAATGGGCTTTGATGGTTTTGTAGTAGGTGACTGGAATGGTCATGGGCAAATCGACGGTTGTACAAATGGTAATTGTGCGCAGGCAGCCAATGCTGGTTTAGATGTATACATGGTGCCAACCGATGCATGGAAGCCGCTTTATGAAAACTTAATTGCTCAAGTTAAAAGTGGCGATATTGCTCAAAGCCGAATTGATGATGCGGTGACACGTATTTTACGCGTGAAAATGCGTGCTGGTTTATTTGATAAACCAAGCCCAGCGCAGCGTCCGTTATCAGGTAAAACAGAGGTTATAGGTAGCGCAGAACACCGTGCAATTGCAAAGCAAGCGGTACGCGAGTCATTAGTATTACTTAAAAATAAACAGCAGTTACTGCCTCTTTCACCAAAAGCAAATGTGCTTGTTGCGGGTTTAGGCGCTGATAACATTGGTATGCAGTCAGGTGGTTGGAGTATCACATGGCAAGGGACAGGTAACGAAAATAGTGACTTCCCTGGCGGCACATCGATTTTGGATGGTATTGAGCACACGGTTAAGCAAGCTGGTGGCCAGGTGCAGTATGACTTAAATGGTGAGTTTAAAACATCTCCAGATGTGGCCATCGTGGTGTTTGGTGAGCAACCATACGCAGAAGGCAACGGCGACTTAGATAACCTTGAATACCAACGTGGCAATAAAACAGATTTAGCGTTGTTGCGTAAGTTCAAACAAGCCGGTATTCCAGTTGTATCATTATTCATTAGTGGTCGCCCTATGTGGGTGAACGCAGAATTAAATGCCAGTGATGCCTTTGTTGCTACTTGGCTTCCAGGTAGTGAAGGGGATGCCATCAGCGATGTGTTATTTGCCAATGCTGACGGCTCTGTAAACCATGACTTTAAAGGTAAGCTGTCATTCTCTTGGCCTAACAACCCAATTGATAATGCCAACCGTGGAGACACTGAATACGCACCATTGCTGCCATATGGCTTTGGTTTAACCTACACAGACGAAAACACCTTAGCTGATGACCTTGAAGAGCAAAGCCAAGTAACGCAGCAGCTTGAAGATTTAGTGTTATTTGAACGCGCTGTAAAAGCACCGTGGAGCTTAGTATTACAAAGTGGTGAGCAACAAAAAACGATGGCAAGCAGCCGGGAAGCGGTTGGCGCTGTGAGTGTTAAAACCTTTGATAAAGACGTTCAAGAAGATGCACGTGCTATCACCTTTACAGGTGAAGAGTTGGCGGCCATTCGCTTAATGGCGGCGTTTCCATCAGATCTACGCTCTTTTGTTGAAAAACAAGGGCAGCTACAAATGCAGGTCAAAGTGGATAAAGCAGGCGCAAGCCCGCTGTGGTTAGGTATGCAGTGTGGCGATGATTGCCAAGGCAAGTTCGATATCACTGAGCAATTAAGTAAAAACGCACAGTGGCAAACATTGAACATTGATTTAGCCTGTTTTGCTCAGCAAAATGTGAACCTAGGGCAAGTGTTTTCACCGTGGCAGTTAAGCACACAAGGGGATTGGCAGTTGTCTATCGCTAAGTTAATGATAACAACTGAACGTACACCAGAGTCGGCTGTGGTATGTCAATAAAAGCTCCGCTACTCCTGATGTTGGCAAGCGCACTTAGCGCTTGCCAACAAGTAGAGCAAATTCGGCCTGTAACCGCAAGCATCGGTGAAGGCTGGCAGCTGGTGTGGCAAGATGAATTTAATGGCTCACAAATTGACTCACAAAAATGGTCCCATGAAGTAAACTGTCATGGTGGTGGCAACGACGAAAAACAGTGTTATACCGCACGAGCCAAAAACAGTTTTGTTGAGCAAGGATTGTTGCATTTAGTCGCCCATAAAGAGCAATACACGGGTCCTAAATTTAATCGTGATGACGTTAATAGTGATGCAGAGCGAGCACTTACTCAGACCCAGTCATTTACCTCTGCGCGGTTACGCAGTAAAGGTTTAGGGGATTGGCAATATGGCCGCTTTGAAATTCGCGCAAAACTGCCAGCAGGGCAAGGTGCATGGCCTGCAATTTGGATGTTACCTACTGATTGGGAGTATGGTCGTTGGGCCTCTTCAGGTGAAATCGATATCATGGAAGCGGTGAATCTTAAAGTACCAACAGATGATAAAACGGCGCCAACTGGTACGCTTGAGAGCCGTGTGCACGGTACTTTGCATTACGGTGGTCCAGCCCCTAACAATGTTTACAGTGGCACAGCGTACACATTTGCTGCTGATCAAAACCCAGCTGATATGTTTCATGTTTATGCTCTAGAGTGGCAGCAAGATGAAATGCGCTGGTATGTGGATGATATTCACTTTGCCACCTTCAAAAGTGAACAGTGGTATTCAGTCAGTGAACAAGCTGATGGTACGTTACTAAAAAATTCAGGTTTTGCACCTTTTAATAAGCGCTTTCATATGTTGCTGAATTTCGCGATTGGCGGTAATTGGCCTGCAAACGTGAATGAAAAAGGCGTGGATGAGAGTGGCTTTGCAAAACAAATGCTGGTGGATTATGTGCGGGTATTTGAATGCAGCGTTAACCCTGAAACGGGCAAAGGCTGCGCAACGTATCAAGATTCTGCTAAGCAGATTATACCCAAACGTCTTTAAGTTATTTGGGTCTTTAGCCTGCAGTTACATCGCCGAACTCGTTGTAATTGCAGGCTTAAGACCCATCTTATTAACACCAGAAACCACCAGCCAACCTTAACGATTTAACTTCTGTAATAGTAACTGGCGAATCTTTCGTGCAGTGAGTTCATCTACTTTCCCAAGTATGCCTTTTACATTATCGGGTGTGTGTTCACCAAGCTCAACATTGTCATTAAAGACGTAATGATTAAACAACTGCTGCCAGTTCGTTTTATGATTTGCGGGCAAATCTTTAATCGCGAGCATGCTGTGTAGCAGCGCATCAAATGGATTGGCTAAATGATCAGGGGCTTGACGCCACCAATAGTTAACCAGCACGTTGAATACGCTTTGAGCGCTAACATGGTGCCACCAAAGTGCAGGAATGAATATGCCATCACCCGGTGTTAACTTTGCGATCTGCGCGCTATTTAGTGCCTGTTTAAAGCGGGGGAAACGTTCAAAATCTGGGGCTGTAAAATCAACTAAACTGACGGCTTGTCCTGCAGGAGTGAATTCTAACGGGCCTATATATAAGTTATCTACTTGCTCTGGGGCGAACAAAATAAACTCACGACTTCCTGCGCCAACGCAAGCAAGATTATCGGCATTATCATAATGGGCGGCAATTTGGCTGTGATTACCTACCCACAAGCTTTTTAAACACTTATGGGCTGTGACCTGTAACGGGTTGTAACGATTAAAATCAGGGGCACAGTAATCACACGCTGTTGATCCCATGTAGTAAGAGTCTGGCTCAGTTATTGCTGTTACTTGCTCTAATTGCTCAAGTAATTCAACTAAGTTACTGACATATTGGCTAAAGTTAAAACCATCCATTTGAACATTGTAAAAGTAGCGCCCCTGTTCTTGAGCTGGGGCTGAAAATGCTCGCACTGGTGAGTTGCTAGCAAGGCTTTTTAAATAACTTAATGCCTGCTGATTACTTTGTTTAGCTTGTTTTACCATAGGCCAGAGCGCACAGACGTCCTTGATCACAATAGGCGCTGTTTGCTCAGCCAAAAAGGCAGGCAAGTCGTTAATTTCATCAATATGGCATTGCCTAACTTGCTGTTTTATTTGTTGCGCCACGCTTTGCATTACTGCTGTGCCCACTTTTTATTAAGTAAGCTAGGAATTTGTTCAAGTGACGCAATCGCCATATAAATAGCCTGTAAATAACCACTGCACTGTAAAGTTTGTAATTGTTCACTAGTGAGGGTATTTAAGGTTTGTTGATTAATCGTATAAAAACCACCGACAGTGACCTTATCAGCATTTTTTTGTTGGTACTCAATTGTAAATGCTTCAATTAAATTAAGCTCAAGGAGTTGTGCAAAAAATGCAGGCAGCGCTTGGTTCTCAAGGTGAAGGGTATTCAGTACTTGGGCTATATGGCTTAAGTAATCGCTATTGCCGCCATGCTCTAAAAAGATATCTTCACCATGCTCTAGGTTAATCCGAGGGCTGTCTAAATCAATATGCACCACTAAAGATTGCTCAGGGATACCTTGGTTATAGTGAGTTTGTTGGCCGATTAAAAAAGGTTGGCGCTGCATACTCAATGGCAAGTAGTTGAGCGTTAAGCTACCTTGTGCATCAAGTAGCAAGTTTTCACTATTTTCAAAGCCAAATAAGGCCAGTGCTTCAAACTGCCCCGATTGAGGATGCTTACGAAATACGATGGGTTGATTCGCCTGCACTTTAGTGAATTCGCTCGGGTAAATAGGTGTACAGCTGATGTTATCGCCCCATTTAGCTCCACGTTCGGTGATCACTTTTAACGCTTTGTGGCTAATATTATCAAGTAAAACATGGTTGGCCATGTGGCCTCCTGATCTTCAATATAGTTAATTCAATTGGTTCAGTTAAACCCTAAAGTTAAATAGGCTGTAAACCAAATTTTTTAATATGTTCAAGTAACTGGCGGTTAGTAGGTAAATTGGCTAACCCTTGCTTCGCCGTTTGCTGATTATTTGTAAAGTGCTCAATAATGGCTGCTGGCATGTTCATCTGAGGAAATTCGGGGAGGTGTTTCATGCCGTATAAAACAAATTGATAACTCGCCGCTGAAAACACTTCTTGGGCACGGTCAAAATCATTCAACCAAGGGCTTTGATATTGCCATAGAGCCAGATTATCAAGCAGGGATTGTGGTATTGTATTGGTATTTCTATGCGCTTGCCAATAGTCGCCGCTGCGTTTTGATAACACATAATGCAGCTTTAAAAATTCAATGATCCGTTGCCACCGATAATGGCATTGCTGATCAAAGCGCTTGCTCAGCTGAGGCATCGCATTGCGATGGGTTGGAAAGTTTGCCAATAAAGTATTTAAGCTTAGCTCTACCATCACCAGCGCAGAGGCTTCCAGTGGTTCGATAAAGCCTGCTGACATACCAATTGCAATACAGTTTTTAAGCCAAAACTGTGTGCGATAACCAGGTTTAAAGCTCAATTCACGAATGGTTAATTGGCTCACATCAAGCTCATGTTGTGTAGTCTTTAAATAACTAATTAGCTTATCTTTAGCCCCTTGGGTTGATTCATATTCACTTGAATAAACCATGCCAACACCACGGCGAGTTTGTAAGCCTATATCCCAAATCCAACCTGTATCTTGTGCTGTAGCTTTAGTGTATGACACTATTTCTTGTTGGTCATCAGCATATGGCACCTGGACGGCAACAGCGCGATCATTAAACAGAATATGATCTTGGGTTTGCAAAGGAATTTTGTAGTGCTTATCAATTAAACGGCTATGATGCCCTGAGCAATCAATAAATAAGTCACCACTTATCAAGCCATGATCGCCAGTACTCACTGCATTAATATAACCATCGTCATCGTTAATCACCTCATCAACATGACATAGCAGGTGAGTTACATTGAGTTTATCGACACAGTGACGCATTAATAGGTGGGCGAATTTTCCAGCATCTAAATGATAACCATAGTTAGCTTGTGCTTGATAATCGCTGTGTAAATGCGTTTTTGGGGCTTTGTGGTGATCGCAAAAGTAAGTTTGACTGGCTACCGCATGGCTAAAACTTACCGCTTCGTGTTGAGCAAACCAATAAGGCGCTATATTGATGTTTTGATAGCCAACGGGAAGGCTAAATGGATGATAGTAGTATTCGTTACTTTGACCGCTCGTTGGATCATCGCACCAGCCATCAAAGCGTGAACCTTGTTTAAACGAGGCATCACATTCACGTATGAACTGTGTTTCACTGATACCAATGGTTTTTAAGGTTTTACGCATGGTCGGCCAAGTACCTTCACCCACGCCTAAAGTGGCCACATCGGGCGATTCAATAAGGGTAACTTTAGCATTGTGAGTTAGGTGGCTTTGAGCCGCGATAAGCCCTGCGCTAAGCCAGCCTGCACTGCCGCCGCCAATGATAACGATGTGGTTTATGTCGTTTTTACGCATTAGATCGACTCGTTACTTAAATTTCATGTATTGAAATTAACATATTAAAGAAAAAAAAAGCCGCTTTGCAGCGGCTTTTTGACAACAAAATGCTAGAAAGCGTAGCGGAAGCCAATGTTGTAACGAGCACCGTATTGGTTAGCACGTAACAACTGCTCAGAGTAACGAACATACGTTCGTTGTGTTTCGTCTGTTAAGTTAAGGCCTTCAACAAACACCGTTAACTGCTCATTTACTGCGTAGTTAACATTGATATCCCACTGACCATAAGACTCAGTAAAGATAGGCGATGAATGTTGATCAAAACCAGTTAAGAACTCATCACGCCAGTTATACGATAGGCGAGCAGATAAACCGTTTAAATCATAAATTGCAGAGAAGTTAGCCGAATCACTTAATCCAGGTAAAGCGAATTGATAACCGACAGCATCACGATCAGCTTCTACATCACCAAATACGAAAGTGGCATTAGCAACTAAACCAAAACCGGTATCGCCAAACATATGCTGTGCAGCAAGCTCCCAGCCCCATAAGTTACCTGTTTCGACATTGGTATCGCGGGCAACATCAAAAATAGCGAGTGGATCCGTCGCTGTGCCTGTGATGCCGGTACCTTGTTCAGTGCCTTGGTTTTCATTGATTTTGTCATGAATTGCTTGATCAGACGGTGTGATCCCTTCGGCTGCTAAGTCTTCACGTGCTTGCTCTGCGCGCTCACCAATAAATGGGTCACGAATATCGCCCATGGTTTCTTGAGTTGTTACGTTAACAATGAAATTTTCAACTTGTTTACGGTAATAACCCGCCGACATATAGCTGCCTTCACCATAATAATACTCAAGTGATAAATCGATGTTATCAGACACAAAAGGTTTTAAATCTGGGTTACCTACAGCCACTTTACGCTGGCCGACTTTAGGGTTACCTAAAAATGAAGTCGTTGAACGTAGAGAGTTTATTGGAGGACGAGCCAGTGTGCGGCTGTAAGAGAAGCGCGCCATCACGTCTTGCGCAACTTCAACATTTATATCTAAATTTGGTAAGAATTCGCTGGTGCTACCTTCACCATTTGAGAACGTTTGTTCACCAAAATTATATGACCATTCGTTACCATTAACCCAAGTCATACCTGCCGCTGGTTTTTCTAAACTTTTTGATTCAACATCTGTTTTCTCATAACGTAAGCCAACCGCCATGGTGACGTACATATCGTTAAACTCTGTTTCAAAGTTTGCTTGCGTGTAAAATGAGAGTGTTTTCTCGCTAACGCGGTGATCATTATCAATTGGACCAGATTGCACTTGACCATTTACATCAGCAGGCCAGCTACATGCACCAATACCGCCATCTGGGTGGTCGCAATCAATACTTTCTGCAATGGCTACAATCTCATTAAAATCAGCATCGTAGTAGTAGTTAAGTAGTTTGTCGCTACCACCACCTGAAAAGCCATCGAGTAAACCTGAACTATCAACACGAGTAAATAAGCTATCATCGTACCAATCTGCAGAGTTTAGCCACCAACCAGCTGCTAACTGCTCTGAGTAGGATTGCGTAGTACGAAACTCAATTTTTGTATGTGATACACCAAAATTAATGCTTGAAAGGGCGCCACTGTTTTCGTTATACCAAGTACTCTTAAGCTGATATTGATCAAGGTCGTTGGTGTTTGTATCTTTATTAACTCCAGCAAACAAAGTTCCCATATCACTTGGTAGTATTTCTGCTTGGCCATTAGTTAAAGTCATATCGATAAGTGGAATTTCGCCTTGACTAAAGTCTGCCATTTTTTCATCGATATTGACTGTTGGGTTTTCACACCAATCACATGATGTGTTACCTATGATCATAAATGCATCGTGGCCAATACCAACACCTGCGCTTTCGGCAGAGGAGTTATGGGCATCAAACTCAATGTTGAAATTGTCAGTCACTTGCCAATCAAGGTTTAAACCTAACGATTTATTTTCGTTGGTGGTTGCACCGCGATTTAAGTTAGTTGAATAGTCACCACCAAACTCACTTACTTGCGTGTACGTACCATTTTCATTGATGTTTGCTGAATTTACGTTACCACCGTTATTGAACCACACACCAAAACTGCGGCCATCTTTTTCAAACTCAAGTTTTGAATAAGTGTAATCAAGCGTTGCGGTAAGCTTTTCAGAGGGGGCGTATTGCAGTACTAGCTGACCATTGGTGCGTTTACGGGTGTTGTCTGAAAATGCATAACCGGCATTTTGTGGATACCAAGTGGTGCCATCCGCACGTTGGTTATTATCGGTGAGTGATAAGCCTGGTGATGCTGAAATATCCACATTTGGGATCCAGTTATCAACCGCCATTGATTGCTCGCGGTTGTCGCGCTCTTGAACTGAACCTGAAATTAAAATACCAAATTTGTCATCATTAAATGTGTTGCTATAGATACCTGAATATTCTGGAGTAATATCTTTGCCAGTTTCATTAGATGTGTCGTGTACTGCTTTGGCACCAACCGAAGCATGTAAGCCTGGATTAGATAATGGTTTTGCGGTACTGATATTAACGGTTGCGCCAATACCACCACTTGGAATATCTGCGCGGGCTGTTTTATAAACCTCAACACCACTCACACTCTCGGTTGCGATGTCTGCGAAGTCGAATGAGCGGCCACCGGTAGTTGGCATTTGGCGGCCATTTAGCGTGACTAAGTTAAACTCTGGGCCAAAACCACGTACAGTAATTTTGCTGCCTTCACCGTTACTACGGTCGATTGATACACCTGTGATCCGTTGCAGCGATTCAGCAAGGTTAGTATCAGGGAATTTACCAATGTCTTCTGAGGTGATTGCGTCTACAACACCTGCTGATTGGCGCTTAATATCCATAGATTTCACTAAACTGCCGCGAATACCTGAAACTTGAATAACTTCTATATCGGTTTTTGCTGTGGGCTCTTCTTCGGCAACAGCTGTATGGGGAATTAGCGCACTTAAACCCATAGCCATGGACAGGCTAATAGCAAGCTGCTTTTTCTTGAAATGTGTGTGGTTCATGCAAATCTCCAGATCTGGTTTTTATTGTTGCGTATAATGTAAGCGCTTACATTTAGTTATAAAAAAAACCGCCGAACCCGATTTTATTTATGTAACCGCTTACATTAAGTTAGTAGAAAGTAAAACAATCGTCAATAGTTATTAGTTTTTGTACCCACGGTTAATTGGTATGTTTATGTTATTATTAGAAATATTAAACAATAATTGTATGCTTATTAGCTGTTCAGCTGCGGTTTAAGTGGCAAATATAGAGATTATTGTATGATAATGCTTGTTAATAACCTTAATTTGTTACCACTATTAGCGACACGATACGTGCATGAGGAAAATTTGAAATGAATACTGTTAAAGTTGCGGGGCAACGAGTTATACCCAATAAAATTATCTGTATTGGTCGTAATTATGCTGCACACATTGCTGAGCTGGGGAATGAAACCCCTAGTGAAATGTTGTTATTTACAAAACCAAACAGTGCTATTAGTGAACAGTTGCATAGTCAACATAATCAAGACATCTTACATTTTGAAACTGAACTGTGTTTTATTGTTAAAAATAATCAACTCAGTGCTGTAGGCCTTGGCTTAGACTTAACTAAACGAGCAGTGCAAACACATTTAAAAATGAAAGGCTTGCCATGGGAGCGAGCGAAAGCGTTTGACGGTTCGGCATTATTTAGCGAGTTTGTGCCAATTAATAGTGCACAGCAATTATTTAGTTTTAAACTAATGATTGATGGTCGTATACAGCAACAAGGTAATTGCGAGTTAATGATCCATAAAGCAGATGCCATCCTAACGGAAATTAGCCAATTTATGACCTTGCAAGATGGCGATATTATAATGACAGGCACCCCAGAAGGGGTTGGTGAAGTCAGCAAAGGCAGTGAGTTTATTGTTCAGCTTTATTTGGATTCTCAACGGCTGCTGGAGCAGCATTGGCTGGCCGATTAACGTTTAATATTTGCTGCTGATAGTGGGTGATAAAGTCAGGAAAAGTCGATTCAAGCCACTGTCTTTGTGATGCTTGGTATTGAACTGATGGTAAAATAGTGTGCTGTAATACTTGGTTAATTTGCTGAAGCGCATTATTAGCAAAGTTATTTGGCGCGTTTGAAGAGCAGCCGACAGCTCCTAAAACTAAGTTACTTTGGTGATTAGCAATGGGTAACGCAACCACATTACTTAACTCGCTAAAGCGGTTGTAATAATCAGCTAGAAACGGATAGTCAATTGTGTAATCAATATAGCCGTGGTTAAGTCGTGCAATCACGGCTCTACTTTCGTTTTCGCTGCTCCAGCTCAACGAAGCATTTTCGTAGCTTTTAGTATTGCGGGCTATTTCATTTATTTCCTGAGTAAACTTTCTTGCGGCGGTTTGACCAAAAATAAAGTGTGTGTCGGTGAGTAGATTAATGAGTTGTACAGGATCACCATGACGTAAGCTAATTGCCTCAGCGTTTGCTGGGGTTGTTATTATATTGAACGGCGGATAAACCGTCGTTGGCATTGAGTAGGTTACTCTGTCAGTGCTTTTTTCCCGGTGGATCATACATGGGTAGCAAGCCATTTGTCCTTCATCTAAATACTTACCGATACGCTTTTGAGGTAGCAATAAGCGGGTATGTTTTATATTGGGTAATGTTTCAATAAGTTGTTCAATTAAATAATCGCATAAACCGCCATCCGGTGCGTGTGCACTTTTCTTTAAATGGAACGGTGCTGTATCGCTTTGCAGCCAAGTGATTTCGCTAACCGTATTATTTGCTGCGGCGTTAGCACTTGCCAAGAAGATAAGGAATATGCTGATAAAATGCCATTTCGCCAACAGAGTGTTATTTGTTTGCATATTGATACGTTATTTAGATGTACAACTATTTGATTACCATGCTACTAAAGTAACTAGTTATTTAATAGTGGTTATTTTATTGTTTGCTTTGCTTGCAGCCCAGCTTTATACCTAAGCCCCTGTGAAACGCTAAATTCTGCATCTTGAGGTAGTTTGGGTAAATAACCAAAAGCTGGGCTTTTTTGTTTAGAATGGCATTGGGTATTGTCTAAATATTGCATCAATATCAGTGAGTGCTTGCTCACTTAATTCGATATTAAATGCGTCAATGTCTTCTTTTAATTGCGCTAAACTGGTTGCACCTATAATTGATGAGGTAACACCATCAACTTGGTCGCACCATGCCAGCGCCAACTGTGCTGGGGTTAATTGATATTGTTTGGCAATTTCAACGTAGTGACTAATTGCTTGCTGCGATTGTGCTGTATCTCGGAACAAACCGTTACGTTGCACTAAGGTCCAGCGGCTTCCTTGCGGGCGAGCGCCATTTAAGTATTTACCCGTTAACATACCGCCTGCAAGTGGTGACCATGGCAGATAGGCAATATCTTCATGAATACATTGCTCGATTAAATAAGGCCAATCCTTGGCGTGCAATAAGCTAAACTCATTTTGAATCGATACCATGCGCGGTAAATTGTGCTGCTCACTTAAGCGTAAAAACTGGCTAATCCCCCAAGGAGTGTCATCAGAAAGGCCGCAATGTTTAATTTTTCCTGCTTTAACACAGTCATTTAACCCTTCAAGAATGTCTAACATACTTGCAGTCTGCTGCTGTGTGTTGGCATCACTAAAGCGGATCATACCTGGCCATTGCTTGCTAAAGTGCGGGGATTGGCGATTTGGCCAATGTAATTGGTATAAATCAATGACATCGGTTTGTAGGCGTTTTAATGATTCATCAACGGCGCTGATCACGGCTTGGCGCGTAATATCTCCACCATCACGCACCCAAGATAGACCATTACCGGCTATTTTAGTTGCCAGTACAATGTCATTGCGTTTATTTGAATTACGCGATAACCAGTTCCCTATGATTTGCTCTGTTTTGCCGTAAGTGTCAGGTGTGGGGGGGATCGCATACATTTCAGCGGTATCAATAAAATTAACGCCTTGATCTAGGGCATAGGCAATTTGCTCATCGGCGTCAGCTTGATTATTTTGCACGCCCCACGTCATGCTGCCTAAGCACACGCGTGACACATTGATGCCACTCCTACCAAGAGGGTTATAACGCATAATGATTCCTTATTTAATTTTGCGAGTAGGTTTTAAGAGCTGCTAAAAGAGGCTCGCTTAAATTGGCTTTTTTGCCAGTTTTAAAGTTGAACATCACCACTTGCGATGAGCCAATAGTTGTTAACGCGTTTTGTGCTTGGCTAAACACGTTGTAATGCATCATAAAGCGATCAGCTTGAATGTCGCTAATTGTGACGCCTACCAGCACTGTATCTGGAAAAGTAACTGGGCGCTTATAACGCGCGTTGTTTTCGCTGATCACAGGTCCCACACCGGTTTTTTGTAGATCTTCGAGTAAATTAATTTGATTAAAAAAATCAATTCGGGCGGTTTCAAAATAACGGAAATAAACGACATTATTAACGTGTTGTAAGGCATCCATTTCACCCCAAGCAACATTAATTTTGGTGTGAATAGGGTGTTGTTCTATAAACGATTGCATAAACAAACTCGATTACTGTAATGAACGCTCAGGTTAGCAATATGCTGCTTTTAGCTCAAGAAAATTAGAAAAATCACCAAAACATGCTAACTTTAGTAGTTCACGCTTACGTAAACGATAGATATAGTTTGGCTATATTTTTGATGATTTAAAGGAGCAAATTATGAACGTGGTTGCAGCAAAAATTACAAAATGGTTGGCCCTGCTTGCACTGTTGTGTTTAGCAATTACTTGCTACGCAATGGGAAATGCCTCGGGAGCAATAGCTTTAGTTATCCTTGGTTTTGTCTTTGAAGGAGTATTTTGGTTATTTGGTCATAAATTATTTTCACGCAAAAAAAGTATAGAAGAACAATCCCCCAGCTGATAACTTGCTAATAGGGTAAAGTTAATTAATAATAACTGTTTATATATACAGTTGTTTGGTTTTGGAAATGAAAAAGTTTATTCATATCGACATGGATTGCTTTTATGCCGCGGTAGAAATGCGCGACAATCCAGCGTTAGCTAATGTACCGTTGGCTATAGGTGGTAATAGCCGAAGAGGCGTATTGTCGACGGCCAATTATATTGCTCGTGAATACGGTGTGCGCTCGGCGATGTCAAACTATCATGCTAAACAACGCTGTCCTGATTTAGTGATTGTGCCTGGTCGCATGCAAGTATATAAAGCAATCTCCCAACAAATTCGTGCCATTTTTCAGCGTTATACCGATTTAATTGAGCCCCTTTCCTTAGATGAAGCCTACCTTGATGTCACCGACAGCACAGCATGTAAAGGCAGTGCCACGTTAATGGCTGAGCAAATACGTGCCGATATTTTTGCGGCAACGGGTTTAACCGCATCGGCGGGTGTGGCGCCGATAAAGTTTATTGCCAAAATTGCCAGTGATGAAAATAAACCAAATGGTCAATTTGTGGTGTTACCTGAGCAAGTTGATCAGTTTTTAGCACAATTACCTTTAGGTAAAATACCAGGGGTTGGTAAAGTCACTTTAGAGAAACTCAATTTAAAGGGCTTATATACAGGTGCAGATGTGTGCGAAAAAGGCGTTAATTGGATGCAACAGCATGTTGGTAACTTTGGCGTTTCCTTGTATCAAAAATGTGCGGGCTTATATATAGGCTCCGTATCGACGGAGCGAGTGCGTAAATCTTTAAGTGTTGAACATACCTACGAATACAATAAAACCAGCTTACAAGAGTGCCTAGATCAGCTACCTATTTTGCTAGAGGAACTGACTCGGCGGTTAACAAAACAGCAATTACAACAGCGTATCAATAAACTCAGTGTGAAAGTTAAATTTGCTAATTTTGTGGTGACATCGGCAGATCAGTCCTATCATCAAATTGACACGGCTATATTTACTGAACTGTTAAGCAAAGCGTATCAACGTGGTCAGCAGCAACCGGTACGATTACTGGGTATTGGGATTGGTGTAAAAAACGAGCCGCAACAGCACCTTCAGTTAAGTATATTAGACT
Organism: Pseudoalteromonas sp. S1727; assembly: GCF_005886375.1. NCBI lineage: Bacteria > Pseudomonadati > Pseudomonadota > Gammaproteobacteria > Alteromonadales > Pseudoalteromonadaceae > Pseudoalteromonas > Pseudoalteromonas sp. S1727. The sequence continues at coordinate 56,048 of NZ_PNDT01000009.1, read as the reverse complement.
AAAGGTTTAGAGTGTTTTTTGCTCAAACCTTGCTAGTGTAGAAAATGAACAACACACATTTATATAATCAACCTGGACTCTGGATAGAGGTTTACTAATATATTGATTTAAATTCATAAATATTAGTCACAGTCTCCAGCTGGAAATAAATTTATTATCCAGAGCTTAGGTTAACAATAAGAGAGAGAGCTATGCAATCAGTTGTAATTGTACTGCTGGGTATGGTCGGAATGCTTTTTGGTTGGTTTGTTTATTCTAAATTTATCGCCGAAAAGATTTTCAAAATGGATGACAGTTTTGTCACCCCAGCACATGAACTTGAAGATGGTAAGGATTTTGTGCCTACCAATAAAGTGGTGCTTTGGGGGCATCATTTTACCTCTGTCGCGGGGGCTGCGCCGATTGTTGGTCCTGCGATTGCTGTTTATTGGGGCTGGGTGCCTGCCGTGTTATGGGTTGTACTGGGCACTATCTTTTTTGCCGGTGTGCACGATATGGGCGCACTATGGGCCAGTGCGCGAAATAAAGGTAAATCAATGGGCGCACTTTCCGAAACCGTGATTGGTAAACGTACTCGTGCGTTATTTATGATTGTGGTTTTTTTGGTGTTACTAATGGTTAATGCGGTGTTTGGGGTGGTGATTGCAAAATCATTTATTAGTAGCCCGAATGCGGTTTTCCCCGCTTGGGCTGCAATTGTGGTGGCGTTAGTGATTGGCCAATTGCTGCGTAAAAAAGTCTCTCTCATACCGCTGTGTTTCATTGGTGTGGGGATTTTATATTACACCATCTATTTAGGTAGTAGCATGCCGATCACTTTGCCTGACGAGTTATTTGGTTTAAGCGCGAATGCTAACTGGATTGTGATCTTATTTGTTTATGCAGCAATCGCCTCTTTGTTACCTGTATGGATGTTGTTACAACCGCGAGATTTCATCAATGGCATGCAGTTATTGGTGGGTTTAGTACTGTTATATGGTGCAGTGTTTGTTTCTATGCCTGATATCACCGCCCCTGCGTTTAACACTCAAACGGCGATAGATACTCCGAGTATTATTCCATTATTATTTGTGACGATTGCCTGTGGCGCGGTGTCTGGGTTTCACGGCATTGTATCATCGGGTACTAGCTCTAAGCAGCTCAATAAAGAAACTGATGGCCGTTTTGTTGGGTATTTAGGTGCTGTGGGCGAAGGCATGTTAGCACTGATCACTTTGGTTGCTGTAAGTGGGGTTGCACTTGCTGTATCTCCCGAAGAATGGCATGAAATATACAGCCATTTAGGTGCCGGTAGTGTCGCAGCTTTTGTCAATGGTGGCGCGAATCTCATCGAAACTGGTTGGGGCATTTCCAACGAAATAGCGTCAACCTTATTGGCTGTTATGGTGGTGCTGTTTGCTGGTACGACGATGGACTCAGGCGTGCGTTTACAGCGTTACATCATTCAAGAGTGGGGTGATATTTATAATATTAAAGTGATTAAAAATGGTGTAATAGCCACACTTATTGCAGTGCTAAGTTGTTTATTATTAGCCTTTGGTGCTGGTGGCGCAGATGGCAGTGGTGGCATGATCATTTGGCCGTTGTTTGGTTCAACAAATCAAATTTTAGCGAGTCTTACCTTATTAGTTATTTCAGTGATGTTGATCAAAGCAAACCGCCCAGCTAAGTACACGCTTATTCCAATGAGTTTTGTGTTAGTGATGACATTTTTTGCTGGTGTGATCAAACTAGGCGAGTACTACCAACAAGGTAACTGGTTATTAGTGACATTGGATATTATTGTTTTAATCATTAGTGTATTGGTGATGCTAGAAGCGTGGTCTGTCATTGCAAAGCATCGCGCTGAAAATAAATCGCAGGGTAAGGAATAGCCGATTTATTTCACACTGTAACTGCAAGTTGCCAGCGGCATATTAGCTTGTCGTGGTTTGCTGGCAATAGCTATTTAAATCAATGATAATAAGGTCCTTAGTTTTTTCGACAACAGGACCTTTTTTATGGCATATCCTCACGCAGTTGCAGCTCCGCAATTAGATAACGCAAAACATGATGCGCTTATTATTATTGCCGATAATTTTTCTGAATTAGACGATCCAAATCTAAGCCAAGCGATTAAATCGCAAATGGCCGTAGATGCACGTATCGGGAAACAAGTTACATTCCTTGTGGTTGACTCAAAGCGCGTGATTTTAGCGCCAACAGGTCCGTTAAACCGTGATTATGATGATGTTCGTCGTTATTTTGATGCCGCTAAACTTGCTATTAACGAAGCGAAAGCATCAGGCAGTACTAAACCTGCTATTTATTTACCGCAAGCTAGCCAAGACAGCCGTTATCAGTATGCCTTAGAAGTGGCTTATTTAGGAGCATGCCAAGCGCTGTGGCAGCCGCTTGAAGCGCGTGAACATCATGGTGAAAGCATTGAGCCTATAACCCAAATTGCGCTATTTGGTGCCAATGAGCAAACAATTAAAGCTGTAAATGCGATTGCTGCTGGGCAATACGCGGCGCGTGACTTATGTGGTACTGAACCTGAGCGTATGGCTCCCCCGCGCTTTGCTGATTACTGCGTCGATTTATTTAAAGGTTCTAAAGTCAGTGTTGAAGTGATTGCAGATATTGCGACGATTGATAAAGAGTACCCAATGATGAGTACAGTTGCTCGCGCTTCATATGCCGTAGAGCGTCATCATCCACGCGTTGTAAAGCTTGAATATGTGCCAGAGGGTGAAGTAACGCGCACCTTGATGTTTGTTGGAAAAGGCTTAGTGTACGATACCGGCGGCGCAGACTTAAAAGTCGGTGGCTTTATGGCGGGTATGAGCCGTGATAAAGGCGGCGCAGCTTCAGTTGCTGGGTTTATGAAATCAGTGGCGGACTTTGCTCCTAAAGGCGTCAAAGTGATTGCCTTTTTAGCCGTTGTACGTAACTCGATTGGTTCTGATTGCTTTGTACCAGATGAAATTATCACTAGTCGTGAAGGTGTACGTGTGCGAATCGGTAATACCGATGCAGAAGGTCGCTTAGCAATGGGCGATTTACTCAGTGAAATGAAAGAGCTTGCTAAAACTGCAGTTAATCCAGAGATTTTTACGGTTGCTACATTAACCGGTCATGCTGCTCGCGCCATGGGACCATACAGTGCATATGTGGAAAATGGCCCTGCACGTGCCGCTCATATCTCTCGTAAATTAGCTGATTGTGGCGATTTATGGGCAGATGGTGCTGAAGTATCTCGTAGTCGCCGTGAAGACTATGATTTTATCAAACCACGTACACTCGCCGATGATGTGCTATCAAGTAACAATGCGGCATCTGCGGTAACTGCTCGCGGACATCAATTTCCAATGGCGTTCTTAGCGATTGTCGGCGGCCTTGATAAACATGGCACCGACTCTGCTCAGCCAATTCCATATGTGCATATGGATATTGCTGGAAGCGGTGTTGAAGGTGGCGATTGGCAGCATGGTAAACCTACTGCTGCAGGCTTAAGCAGTTTATTTGCACGTTACTGTTTATAGTATTTAGAGTTTAGCTATACGTAACCCCGCCATTTAGTATGGTGGGGTTGTGATAGCTTTTGCTTTGTGATTAGTGTTTTATCGTTAGATCGCTAATTTAATGGCAATTGATAAGCGCGTGGAGGAAGTTACCCTCTTTAATATCCCCAGTACTTCTACAAGCACAAGCCCGATATCTTTAGTTTGCTTGTGTTTCTGTGCCGAGTAAGGCATCAATGTAGGCGAGCTCCTCGCTAAAAATACCATTCATAAATGCGCTTTGCTCACTGATCACTCCCTCATTAGGCTGTGCCTTATAGTCATGTTGGCAGCGAGTTAGTTCGTTGGCTAACCATTGACATACATTGGTTGTCGTCTTTATTGCTGTACTTAAAAAAGATGACCATTTTATTTTTTGTAAATTAAAACGGTATAACATGACTGCAACTAAGCTATAGGCTTTTTGTTCAGCACTGACGATGTGTTCATGAGTTAGTTTGTCGTTATTAAGTAGCTTGGTGCGGCTCAGTGCTTGTTGTAGTGCGACTTGTTGTGGCTTACTTAAAAAAGTGCTTGTCATAATGTGCTGCTGGCCTCTATAAACTAGTTACAATCAAATTTAGCATTCAATAGTTGACCCCAACTTTGGTTAAGGTTAAGCAAAGCGTTTTACGACTCATACAACACCAAAAAATGCAGTAATAGTGATAGCAAAGTGGGACTGACTCTTTACTGAATTAAGCAAACACAATTGTAATTGGGTCGGTTATTTAACCTACAGCTTACTTTTCTATAATTAAAAATATTTGCTCTCTCACAAGCGCATTATTAAAGCATAGCAAAGGCATTTTCTCTGTGCTTTAATAATTAAAACAAGGGGGGGGGGCGTTATGAGTAACTATAAGTTTTTATTTAATAAGTATATTGCCACAACGGCTGTGTTAGGTGTATTTGCAGCAGCTGTATCAGCCGAAAATAAACAATCAAGTCAATTAGTTGAGCAGCTTTGCTCTACATGTCATAGTTTAAGCAATCTAAAGCGCAGCGCAGGTTATAGTAAGGAAGACTGGCAAACGCTTATTAGCTACATGGTTGATACTGGGGAAAATAGCAACTTAAAAGAAGATATAGGTGAATATTTAGCAACTCATTATCCTGTAAATACTCATCGCGGATCAACCGTTGTAGAGGGTGATATCAAGCTACAGTTTAAATATTGGCAAGTACCAACACTTGGGCAGCGTGCACGCGATCCTGTACAAGGTAAAAACGGTATTATTTGGTGGGTTGGCCAATGGGGGAATATTTTAGGACGATTAGATCCTAGTACTGGCGCTATGCAAGAATACCCTTTACCCCGTGGCACGTATGCGCACAGTGTGTCGCTTGATAAAAATCAAACCCCTTGGTTCCTAGGTAATAAAAATGGCACTGTAGGGTATTTAGATTTAGTCACAGAGCAGTTTAAAGTTTATAAAATGCCTGATGAAAATGCCCGTGACCCACACACCGGTGTATTTGATGAGGCGGGAATATTTTGGTTTACCCTGCAACACAGTAATATGATCGGTAAACTTGATCCTAAAAGTGGTGACATACAGCTTGCTACTTTACCAACTAAGGGTTCTCGTCCTTACGGTATAAAGCTTGACTCAACCGGTACCCCCTGGGTTTCATGTAATGGTAGTAATTGTTTAGTTAAGGTAGATAAAGGCACAATGAAGCTTAGCGAAATTAAGTTACCAGGTGCTAAAACACACACTCGACGACTTGCTATAACACCTAATGATATGATTTTTTATGTTAATTCAGGAATGGGTAAACTAGGTCGTTTTAATCCAAAAACGGGGAAAATCACCGAGTGGGATAACCCAAGTGGTGAAGATAGTCACCCGTACGCAATTGAATATGCAGATAATGCAATTTGGTTTAATGAGTCAGCAAAACGACCTGAAACCTTAGTTAGATTTGACCTTGAAAGCGAAACGATGCAAAGCTGGCAAATACCCAGTAAAGAAGGGGTTTACTCCGGGTTGATCAGGCATATGCGAATGGGTAATAAAGGGCTAATTATTCACCAAACAGCGACTAATCAATTAGCAGAGATCACTTGGTCAAAGTGACTTGAATATTTCGACTGAATACAGCGTTCTTAGTGTAAATCAGCGATCTAATTTTATAGTTTTTTGATATAAAAATGCCTACAGGTTAAAACCAGTAGGCATTTATCGGATTCGCTGATAATTTAATTATGCTAATTTTTGTTTTTACTGAGGGTTTAAACCTAGCTTTTGTAGTACCAGTTTAAAGTTAGCGCGGCGCTCGGCAATCGCGTGTACTTCACCACTAACAGGGCAGTGGTCATCAGGGCAACCACGATTTACTATACCAGATACCGCATCCACAAAGGCTGTGCCTTGCAAGCCACCATCAACATATTTTTTCAGCTCAGCGTGATAGTTCCAATCTGCGTATGGGCCACCTTCATTACTGTAAGCCTGCACTGAATTTACCCAAAAGAATAAACCGGCAATCCATTTTATTTCTTTATGTTCCTCTGAGCTACAAACAAGTCCAGGGTTTGAGCATAAATCGAGGTCAGCGTATAACGGGCTTTCAGGTGCTGGAGCAACTGTTGTACCATCAACCGTTGTGCCTATGGTATCAGGGTCAACATGTGAGCGGCCAACGAAGTGATTTAGAGTACCGAAATTTTGGCGTCCTGTAGTTTGAATTACACCACGGCCCCACCAACCACAGCCTTGGACACTTTCGTCACTACCATCCCAAATAAAACTACCAGCTTTTTGACCTACATATTGCTTACATTCGTCACGCTCATACACTTGTTTAGAAGTATCAATGGCTGTGGGAACCGTATTACAGTGCCCTGCGTTGGTCCAGCGACCAACTTTGCCGTTAACGAGTAATCCTTGCTCAGCAAGTACGGCATCAGGGGCAACAAAGATAGGGGCCGGTGCGCCATACCATTTAGCGTGAGTCGTCGCTGTTTGTTCCATTTTTTCATCACGAGGGCATGAATAAGGGTGATCTTTTCCTGATACCGGATGCACACCATAATCAGCATATTTTTGACCTAACTGACCACAACTGGCTGTCATTGGATAATCGACAGCCGCGCCGTATTTTACCTCAGACCAATTGTTTTCATCGCATGCATCAAAGCGTATGGTTTCTTGCATACTTTGTGATAAGAACGCGGCAATAGCGACTTTCGCGTAAATAGCATTTGTAGCGTCGTCGGCATTGCTATCAATTAACCAGAATTTCTCGCCAGCTACACCTACGTTATGCATAGAGTTTAGGCCTGTTAAAAAGTCTGCCCATTTATAGATAGTTGATGGAACCCACGTTGAATTAGGTGTTTCATACAAGAAAACTTCACTATCCATGACTGTTTCAGCATTTGTTAAGTCATTGTTTAGTGATGTAATACTTGTCAGTGCAGTAACATTAGCTGGGGCGCCAACATAGTAAAGTGGAACGGTATTACTCTGATAACGATTTATTTTACTACTTAAGTCAGCGCTATCTGTATCAAAAATAATCGCAAAAATATTGTTATGTGCGGCTTTACGAATATGACTTTCACCTAGGGTATTACCCATAAAGTAAGTCGTTGCCTGTGTTGTTGGTACAGAAGACAGTAGTGCAGGGGATTGCACGAAATCAGTGACTTGTTTAACGTATTCCAAAGCATTATGCCATTGATCAGCAGTTAAACTTGCAGAGTTACTTGATTTAGTAAAAGCAATAAAGTCAGCTTTTGCAGCGCCTTTATAAAGCGTGAGCGTATCGAGGAGGTCGGCAGTGGCTTTTGCCGCAGCATTCCAAACGGAACGTTTACCTGAGTGGTTGTCGTAAGCAAAATCACCAATACTTAATGACCATCCAAAGGTTGCATTGGGTGCCAGCTCACTCATAATTAAGTTTTGCGCCTGAGCCCACCCTGCAGCATCATCACTTAAAGCATCAATATCTGCGACATTGATGCTGTGAGTATTTGTTGTAGCTAGTGCATCAGTTAATGCTTGTTTAACACTAATTGAACCTAAAGAGAGCCCTTTATCTTGAGTGATATTATCCAGTACGTTGCTTTGTAGAATGACAGATGAAGTCCCCGCTTGCGTAGCAAGCTGGATCAGAGCTACAAAGCCATCAGTTAATTTAGTGATATCAGTTAAGTCTGTGCTATTTAAAACCGTTGCAGTGGTGGTTAAAGGAGCTGGTGATGATGGGCTTGCAACCACAAAGTGGCTCGGCCAACCAGGCATTTCTAGATTAACCGGATCACTTGTATTCGGTAGCGAAAGCAAGGGCGCAGTACCTTGCTCAGTACCGTCACAGTTCACTTTCCAATTCCAGGTATCGTCGCTACCTGGACGAGAAGATGTTTCCCATTTCGCGGTGTAAGCAATATACTCATCGTTAACCAGTATATCGCCTGCTTTAGCGACAGTTCCTTGGTTCCAAATCGTATAGTCTTTACATATCTCACCTAGCTTAGGATCAGTTGTCACAGGTGGGTCGGTAGGGTCAGTCGGATCTGTTGGGTCAGTTGGATCCGTTGTATTACCGCACTGATGCTCAAAAGCCCAACTACCATCACTACCAGGTACAGAGTTGGTGTACCACTTTGCCTTGTAAGCACTCCCTTCATGTTGCATTAAGTCACCACCATTTGCATGGCTTGGATTACCCTGCCAGTCTACTTGGGGGAAGTTAGGATAGGTATTGATAGCATCACAGCTGGCGGCAAAAACGTTGCCTGATACTACAGCGCTGGTGGCAAGTGATACAGCAATAAAAGTTTTACTGGGTTTACGCCCAATCAGGGGACTCTTCATTTTACTTTCCTTACTTTATAATTTTAGTGCGACAATTAGTGGTTAATTACATTTGGTGTAACTTTTGGTTATCATTTTTTTAACATAAAAATAAATTAGCACGCGCCTGACAGCGCTGTCAAATGCATTAGGCAAGAAAATAAACAGTCATATACTAGGTTTTATGGGTGGGTAATTTTTAATTGCTTGATATTTAATAGTTAATTTATCTATATACGGGACAAAAACTATAGATTGAGCTAAAAAATATTTTATAAAGAATTGTTAATCGATATTTGCAGTATTATTTCAGGGCCTAGGCGTGTTGTAATGTGTGCAAAAAGTTGGGGATTTAGTCCATGTTTTTATCATAATTACTGGGGTTTTATGTTGGTTAACCACCCATTATTGTGATTTATAATTACTCTCACATTATTAAAAATAATGTTATATTTGTGTTTTATATAAAAAGTAATAAAATAATACAAATTGAAATTAATAATCAGGTTGAATGATGACAGTACAAACAAATAGTCCGTTAGTAGAGCAGCGGGCCGACCCATTTGTGTATAAGCACAGCGATGGTTTTTATTATTTTACAGGTTCAGTACCAACATATGATCGGATTGAGCTCAGAAAATCAAAAACATTAACTGGTCTTAAAAGCGCTGAAACCTTTGATATTTGGTTTAAGCATGACAACGGCCCAATGAGTCGCCATATTTGGGCTCCAGAAATACATTACTTAGATGGTAAATGGTATATCTATTTTGCTGCCAGTGAAGAAACAGATATTTGGGCGCTGCGCCCTTATGTACTTGAATGTAAAGGCCAAGATCCACTTAATGATGAGTGGATTGAATTAGGTATGATGCAAGCTGCTAAGGGCGATGATAAGTCCTTCACTGATTTTTCATTGGATGCGACTATTTTTGAAAATAACGGTAAACGTTACTTTTGTTGGGCTGAAAAAACGGGAGGGCAATTTGCTGCATCTAACTTGTATTTAGCTGAAATGGAATCGCCTATTAAGCTAAAAACCGTGCAGTTTATGCTAACAACTCCTGATTATGATTGGGAGCGCGTTGACTTTTGGGTGAACGAGGGGCCAGCCGTATTAAAACATAATGGCAAAATCTTTATTGCTTTTTCAGCCAGTGCCACAGGTGCATGTTATTGTATGGGTTATATGGAAGCCGACGAAAATGCTGACCTACTTGATCGTAACTCTTGGACTAAAACGCGTATGCCGGTGCTTGAAACTGACGTTGAGAAGCAAATTTATGGCCCAGGTCATAACTGTTTTACAGTGGCAGAAGATGATGTAACACCGTTATGTATCTATCATGCACGTGATTACGAAAGTGCTATTGGTGAACCAAGTGTAGTACCAAAAACTGACACGCGGCCACTAGCTGAAATTGTTAAAGATCCACTTTATGATCCAAACCGTCACGCACGTGCTTTGGAAGTAAAATATGATGAGAATGGCCGACCATTGTTTGCGCTTTACTAAGGTCTGATTATCTTTGTAGTTTGATTTTTGAGCACCTTATATAACCAAGCCAGTATTTGCTTGTTAGCTAGGTAGAGCCTAAACAGTGTGCTTGCCCTCTAAAGCCGTCAATAGGCTGTTTATAGGATTCAGACTAGATTGCATCAGTTTTTTCCTGAAATATCAGCGGGGGTTTGCTAAAAGCAAACGCTTAGCTAAAAAAATAGTCAACTTCGCTGTTTTTCACTTGTAGCTTGTGTTGACTTTGCTATAATCCTCCCGAAATTTCAGTAATTACTGAAACTTTATTGATGTAGATCATACTAACAAAGTAAGAAATAGCGTAGGCGCTGTTTCTTACTGCATACTAAATCTATAAGGCCAGTACGTTTGAACTCAAAAAATTGTCCAAAAGCACTACTGCAAACAACGTTTACACGTTGGCAGCTGCGTGCGCGTACAGTTTTTGCCGGACGTGAACTGTTCTCTGCATTAGTTATTTTATTAATTAATTCAGCTATGTTGATAAATGGCAGTGTTGAAGAGGCAACAGAGTTAAAGAGTTTGTTAACTGAAGGGGCTGCAGAGTCGTCTTTAATTAATGTATTGAGTTTTTTAGCGTATCCGGTTGTTTCATGCCAGTTGTTAATTGGTTTATGTTGGTTGATTTTTCACTTTTTTCCAGCACGTCGTGCTGGGGTTATTTTACGTAAAGCAGCCTTTGCTTTTCGTGCTCCTAAAGCATCACTTGTTGTACACAGCGCTCACGGCTGCCGTGCTCCACCTCTTGTACTTGGTTGAACGCTACTCGTTATTGATGGCTTGACTGAGTTAGTCGCTTACTAATTTCGTTTCTTCACTAATAATGCTTAGCCGCAGTGTGTCTGCGATTCGGCCACCCCTATTAAATTTCCTTAGTGTTTAAAGCTGTTGTTATAGGTTTTAACCGCATCAGGAATAGTTTAAACCGTTGTTTTGACCTTGGTATTCTTGGGTAAGGCAGCACACGTCAAATTTTAGGTTGTAGGATAGTCCTTTGTTAATTCGAAACCTCTGTAATATTGCTCTGGGCACCGTTGTGCTCGCACTAACCGGCTGTAAAGGTGGCGTGCTTGATCCAAAGGGGCAAATTGGGATAGATGAAAAAAATCTGATTATTATCGCCACAGTGCTAATGCTAATTGTGGTTATTCCCGTCATTGTCATGACCTTGTACTTCGCGTGGAAATATCGTGATGGACAAGATCAGCAAATTTATGCGCCCAAATGGGCACACTCAGGAAAAATTGAAGCTGCCGTCTGGGCTATTCCTATTGTAATAGTGATTATTCTAGGTGTTATCACTTGGCAATCAACACAACAGCTTGATCCTTATAAACCTCTTGAAGGCAAAGGTAAGCACCTAACTGTTGAAGTGGTGTCGCTGAATTGGAAATGGTTATTTATTTATCCTGAGCAAGGTATTGCTACGGTAAATGAATTGGTTTTCCCAGCCAATGTACCTGTGGAATATAAAATCACCTCAGAAAGTACTATGAACTCGTTTTTCATTCCTCAGCTTGGTAGTCAAATTTACTCAATGGCGGGCATGGAAACCAAATTGCACTTAATTGCCAATGAGCCGGGTACGTTTAAAGGTTTTTCGGCTAATTACAGTGGTGCAGGATTTACCGGTATGAAGTTTAATGCCATCGCTACACCCACTGAGGCTGATTTTGACAAGTGGGTAAACAAAGTAAAGGGCCAAGCCAATACGCTTGCAAAAGCTGATTACGATGCATTGGCATTACCGAGTGAAAATAACCCAGTAACTTATTTTGGTGATGTTGAAGAGGGCTTGTTCCACACCATCGTTATGAAGTACATGCAAGCTCACGGTGATATGAACAAGATGCACAAAGCCATGCCGCAGCACAGTGGTCATGCAAATCACACAATGCACAGTGAGGGTGAGGAATAATTATGTCGTTATTAGGTAAATTATCGTTCGATGCCATTCCGTTTCATGAACCTATTTTGATGGTGACATTAGCGGTGGTTGTGATTGTTGGTGCATTGATTGCGGCCTTAATCACAAAGTATAAAAAATGGGGCGTGCTATGGCACGATTGGATCACTTCTATTGATCATAAACGCCTAGGCGTGATGTATATTATTCTTGCATTGATCATGCTGTTTCGGGGCTTTTCCGATGCCATCATGATGCGTGCGCAATTGGCGTTAGCCACAGGTGGCGCATCAGGCTATTTACCGCCAGAGCATTATGATCAAATCTTCACCGCGCATGGGGTGATCATGATCATTTTTATGGCAATGCCATTTATGATTGGTTTAATGAACATTGTATTACCATTGCAAATTGGTGCGCGTGATGTGGCATTTCCGTTTTTAAATAACTTAAGTTTTTGGTTAACTGCTGGTGGTGCAATATTAATTAATATTTCATTGTTTTGTGGCGAGTTTGCAAAAACGGGTTGGGTGGCGTATCCGCCGCTATCGGAGATGTCTTTTAGCCCCGGAGTCGGGGTCGATTATTATATTTGGGCGCTGCAAATATCCGGTATTGGTACGTTATTAACGGCGGTAAACTTTTTAGTGACCGTATTTAAAATGCGTGCCCCTGGTATGCGATTAATGCAAATGCCTATTTTTACTTGGACTTGTACATGGGCAAATATCTTAATTGCTGCATCATTCCCAATCTTAACCGCAGTGTTGACTATGTTAACCCTCGACCGTTATTTAGATTTTCACTTTTTTACTAATGCCGCAGGCGGTAACGCCATGATGTATATCAATCTATTTTGGGCTTGGGGTCATCCTGAGGTTTATATTTTGATTTTACCTGCGTTTGGTATTTTTTCTGAAGTTATCTCTACCTTTACTGGAAAACGTTTGTTTGGTTATAAATCAATGGTTTATGCCAGCGGTGCAATTTCAATATTAGGCTTTGTAGTATGGCTACATCACTTTTTCACTATGGGATCCAGTGCCAATGTAAACGCTTTTTTTGGCGTAATGACTATGGTCATTGCGGTGCCCACCGGTGTGAAATTGTTTAATTGGCTATTCACTATTTATCGTGGCCGCTTACGTTTTACGGTGCCAGTACTTTGGACGTTAGGCTTTATGGTGACCTTTACAGTGGGCGGGATGACAGGGGTATTACTAGCTATTCCCGGGGCTGATTATGTTCTGCACAACAGTTTATTCCTGATTGCTCACTTTCATAACACTATTATTGGTGGAGCGGTATTTGGTTACTTAGCTGGCTTTGCATTTTGGTTCCCCAAAGCAATGGGCTTTAAACTTCACGAAGGATGGGGAAGAGCATCATTCTGGTGCTGGTTAGTCGGTTTCTTTGTTGCATTTATGCCGTTATACGTACTTGGCTTCTTAGGTATGACGCGTCGCTTAAACCACACAAATAATCCAGATTGGAATATTTGGTTGTACATTGCTTTTGTTGGTGCAGTGATCATTATGTTCGGTATCTTATTCCAAGTTGTGCAGCTGTTGGTGAGCTTTAAAAACCGTCAAGCACTTAAAGATACAACCGGCGATCCGTGGAATGGCCATACGCTTGAGTGGTCAACATCGTCACCGCCGCAATACTATAACTTCGCGACAATACCGCATGTGCACGATATCGATACTTGGACTGACATGAAAGAAAAAGGCCAAGCATATCAGCAAAAATCGAGTTATGCGCCTATCCATATGCCAAAAAATACCGCGGCAGGGGTGATGATGAGTGCCTGTTTTACCACATTCTGTTTTGCCATGATCTGGCATATTTGGTGGCTGGCCATTGTCGGTGTAATTGCTGGAGCCGCAGTATTCTTTAAACGTTGTTATACCAGTGACGTTGATTACTACGTGCAACCAGAAGAAATTCTTGAAATTGAAAGTGCACATAATGCCAGTGCAACAACATTTAACCAAGGTAAGGAGTTCAGCGCATGAGTTCGATCCCTGCTGATATAAATATCATCAATCATGATGCTCATGCTCACGAGCATCATGATACAGGCGGCGATACGGTATTTGGTTTTTGGCTTTATTTAATGACCGACTGCTTATTGTTTGCTTCATTTTTTGCAACCTACGCTGTGCTTTATATGAACACCGCCGGTGGTGTGTCGGGTAAAGATATTTTTGAACTGGACTTTGTTGCGGTTGAGACCGCAGCACTACTACTGAGTAGTATCACTTTTGGTTTTGCGATGATCTCTGCTCATGCGCAAAAGAAAGCCACAACTTTAATTTGGCTGGCCATTACTTTTGCTTTTGGTGTTGTGTTTATCTCCATGGAAGTCTATGAATTTCATCATTTAATTGCTCATGGTAATGGCCCGCAGCGTAGTGCATTTTTGACCTCGTTCTTCTCATTAGTAGGGTTACATGGTCTGCACGTAACCGCAGGCCTAATATGGATGGCGACGATGATGATTGAAGTGTCACGTCGTGGTTTAAACCCTGCCACGGTTACTCGCTTAAGCTGCTTAAGCTTGTTCTGGCACTTTTTAGACGTGGTGTGGATCTGCGTATTTACCGTTGTTTACTTAATGGGGGTGATGTAATGAGCCACAGTGAATCACATGTATTAAACGAGTTACAAACGCAAAGCCATAGCGATGCCGCACACGGCAGTGTTAAAGATTATTTAATAGGTTTTGTTTTATCAATTGTACTGACAGCTATACCATTTTGGGCTGTGATGAGTGGTACTTTGTCAAAACCAACGACTTTTGCGTGTATCGTGGTAATGGCCATAGTGCAAATTTGGGTGCACTTAAAATACTTCTTGCACCTTAACTTTACTACCGAAGACGGTAAAGCCAGTTCGTTATCGTTCATCTTCAGTGCGCTGATCATCGTGATGGTAGTAGGGCTGTCGGTATGGATCATTTACGAATCGAACGCCATGATGATGTACTAGCCCCAGCTAGTACATTGTTAAAAGCAAAGAATAGGGGACAGCAGATGTTTCGTCGTTATTTAAAGGTCACTAAACCCGGTATTATTATGGGCAATGTGATTTCGGTTGCGGGTGGTTTTTTACTTGCTTCGCGTGGTGATATTGATGGCTGGCTAATGCTTGCTACATTAGTTGGTTTATCGCTGGTAGTAGCCTCTGGTTGCGTAATCAATAACGTGATTGACCGTGATATTGATATTCGCATGGCGCGCACGCGAACACGGGTAACTGTAACGGGGGAGATGTCTGCGAAGACCGCTTTGCTGCATGGTACAGCACTTGGCGTAGTTGGCTTTGCTCTACTAGTGATTTTTACTAACTGGATTGCAGTGTTTTTTGCTGTGTTTGGTTATGTTATTTACGTGGGTGTTTATAGCTTATATATGAAGCGTCGCTCAGTATATGGCACATTTGTAGGCAGCTTATCTGGTGCTGTACCACCAGTCGTTGGTTATTGCGCCGTGACGGCACAGTTTGATACAGGTGCATTGATTTTATTGGTAATGTTTAGTTTATGGCAAATGCCACACTCTTATGCGATTGCTATTTTTCGCTATAAAGACTACCAAGCTGCGCGCATTCCAGTGCTGCCAGTAGCGCACGGTATTGATAAAGCTAAGCATCATATTGTGTTGTATATCGCAGTCTATGCGTTAGTGGTGATGTTATTAACCATTGGTGGTTATACCGGAATGGCGTTTTTAGCCGTTGCTTGTACCACTAGTTTTTGGTGGTTGTTAATGGCGCTTAGAGGCTACCGCCGTAACATTGATATTAGTGGTTGGGCGCGCCAAGTGTTTGCGTTTTCAATCCTTAATATTACTGCGCTAAGCATTGCTATGGCAGTTGATTACCAAAATCTCACACCACATTTACTTGCTATAAGTTAACCGAGTTAATTCCAAAGTTGACCAAAGGCTCTGAGTTATATCGAGGAGCCTTTTTTATGTCTACGGTACGGCAAACTTTACTCTTTGTATAGGTGAGTGCCGCACATCAAATCCATGTGCCGTCACTTTAATTAATCTAATTTAAAGCGACTAACGACATCACTTAATTCTTGGCTGCTGTGTTTTAAGTTATCGCTGGCGCCAGAGAGTTGTGCTGTATTTGCTAATGAATGCTCAGTTGATTGTGACAATTCATTAATACGTAAATTAACTTCATCGGCAGCACTGGATTGTTGTTCAGTCGCACGGGCAATTTGACCATTCATATCGGTGATCACCGACACGAGTCGCTCAATCTCAGTTAATGAGGTGTTGGCAGTGCCAGCTTGCTCTACGGTGCTACTGGAAAGTTGTTGGCTTGCAGTAACAGCTTCAACAGCTGCTTGAGCACCCTTTTGCAGTTTAGCTATCATGGCTTGAATTTCATCAGTACTTTTACCTGTACGACTTGCCAGTGTACGCACTTCATCGGCAACTACGGCAAAACCACGGCCTTGTTCACCTGCGCGCGCCGCCTCAATTGCGGCATTGAGCGCGAGTAAATTGGTTTGTTCCGCAATTCCTCTGATCACATCAAGCACTGAGCCAATATTGTTACTTTCTTGGGCTAAGTCTGCTGTTACTTGGCTTACGGTTTCAATATTCTGTGATAGAGTTTCAATAGCTTTAATTGTTTTTGCTACGATTTCCTTACCTTGTGAGGCATTACTTGCAGCATCAACGGCTGCATGCTCGGCGGCTTCAGCATTACGACTTACATCATGAATTTGATGGGTCATTTGCTCCATTGCTGCTGCTACTTGGGTTGAGCTGTCGTTTTGCAGTTCAATAAAAGAATGATTGGTTTTACTCGCATCATCCACAGTTTGCGCATGATGGTTTACATCATAAGCATTTGTTGCCACTTGCTTAAGTGATTCACGAATTTTTGTGGTGTATAAATTAAAGTAGCGCGATAAACGCGATACTTCATCATTACCGCTTTCATCTAACACTTGTGTTAGATCACCTTCACCTTGAGAAATATCTTTCATCATATCGGCTGCAAGTTGTGTAGGTAATAAGATGCTACGTGCAATCAGATAACTTAAAACAATGAATAGTAATAGAATAATACAAGCATTGATGATCACTAGGGTTTGTAGATCCGAAAAAGCTTCATCAATCGTATCTAAATAGACTCCTGAACCAATGATCCACTGCCACGGCGTAAAGCCTTTCACAAATGCAATTTTATCTACAGGCTGCTCTTTGCCAGGCTTTGGCCATTTGTAAGGTACAAAACCGCTACCTTGCTGTTTTACTATGTTTACCATTTCAACAAACAATAGCGTGCCATCGGGATCTTTGTTGTTAGCTAAAGATTTACCATTCAGTGCAGGTTTAATTGGGTGCATCACCATGTTTGGTTGATAATCATTGATCCAATAATAGTTGTTTTCGTCATAACGCATGGCAGCAATGGTATCTAAGGCATGTTGTTGGGCTTGCTGTTTGTTGAGAGTGCCATTTTGCTCTAATGAGTAAGCGTGGCTAATAATACTATGAGCGGCTTCTACCAAGTTCTTTGTTTTAGTGTATTGCTCAGTTTTTAAAGAACTGTATTGTTGTGTAAGACTCGTGATACTTAAAAAAAGTAAGCCAATTACCACTACACTGACCAGCATTGCTAAACGCTGAAAAATTGTAAAACGGCGGAGATACGACATAGAAGATCCTTTGTGTGTGCTCGCATTGTTCGCGAATAACATTAAGCGTAGCTAAAAAGGTATAAAAATCTAGGTAATAAGCGGTTATAAGTGCAAAAAAAAGCTAATTATATAATTAGCCTTTTATGAGTTAATTAAAATAAGTTTACAGTGTTATTCAACGTCAAAATGGCGGTTGAAGAAACTGGTAATGGTTTGATGTAAATGTGTTTGAACATTTTTACCACGTAAACTATGTTTTGAGCCTGGGTAGGTCATCATTTCGAACTGTTGCTCGTTATCCTGTAATTGCTTAAATAATTTAGTGGCATGTGTGAACAGTACATTATCGTCCGCCATGCCGTGATAAATCATTAATGGGCCCTTTAAGCCTTCAGCGTATGGGAACACCGCACTGTCGGTATAACCTTTGCCGTTAGTCTCAGGATGACCTAAATAGCGTTCAGTATAATGAGTGTCGTAGAGTGCCCAATCGGTTACTGGTGCGCCAGATACCCCTGCTTGAAAGTAATCACCCGCTTTAAACATGGTCATCAGAGCCATATAGCCGCCGTAGCTGTGGCCATAAATACCAATGCGTTGTGGGTCAACGTAATCAAGAGTGCGTAAAAACTCTACGCCTTTGATTTGATCGGCTACTTCAACTACACCTAAGTGCTTGTAAATGGCATCTTCAAACTTTTTACCGCGATTGTACGAGCCGCGATTGTCAAGTTGGAATACCACATAACCTTGTTGCGCCATGTATTGAAAGTATAAGTTTTTGCTGCGCCAGCTGTTAGTCACACGTTGTGCGTGTGGGCCGCCATATACATTGACAAGTACAGGGTGCTTTTTACCATCAGCAATAGTAGCAGGTTTAAATAAGCGGTAATGCATTACTTGACCATCATCAGCTTTGATTGTGCCATATTCTGGCTCAGCCAAATCAGTGAGGTAAGGTGTTAAAGGGTGAGTTTTATCTAGTTTATTTTCCTCAAGCCAAGTAATAAACTCGCCATTTATTTTACGCAGTGCAGCAGAGCCTGGTTTATTTACTGACGAGCTGTTATCAATAAATGTTTTACTGTCTTTGGCAATCACTACATTGTGGTATTGGCCTTGCTCAGTAATACGCTTAATATCACCCTTTTTAAATAGCGGGACACTGTATAAGTGGCTTTCAAGAGGAGTATCTTTACGTCCAGCAAAATAGACAATGCCTTTTTTCTCATCAATTCCCTTTAAGCTATCAACGACCCAATCACCGTCAGTGATTTGGCGGATTAATTTACCATTAGTGCGGTAAAGGTATAAGTGTTTAAAGCCATTACGCTCTGAGGCCCAAACAAAGTGTTTTTTGTCTTTTAAAAATTGTAAGTCAAAATGGAGGTTGATCCAGGTATCACTGGTTTCAGTTAACGCAACTTTTTGCTCTTTTGTGTCGCTGTTATAAAAGCGTAATTCTAGTGTGTGCTGAGAGCGGTCTTGCCATTGGTATGATAGCGTGTTGTTATCTTCTAACCATTTTGCACGAGCGATGTAGATATCGTCATCTTTACCTAAATCGACCCAATCAACGCTTTGATCATTAATAGCCACAACGCCAAGTTGAATTTTTACATTGTTAGTACCAGTAAATGGGTAACGCTGGTTGAATAATTTAACTTCTTCAGCATAAATTTCGTTGCGTATAGCTTCTTTAACTGGGCTTTCATCAATACGGGTGAAAGCAATTTTTGATTCATCACCTGACCACCAGTAACCTGTCATGCGGCCCATTTCTTCTTGTGCTACAAATTCAGCCATCCCGTTTTTGATCACGCCACCGCCATCTTTACTCAGTTGGATTTCTTTTCCTGATTTGAGATTTAGCGCATATAAATTTTGTTCACGAACAAATGAAACAAAATTACCTTTTGGTGAAAAACGGGCATCTGTTTCAAATGCTGCTGTGTCCGTTAACTTGCGACTTTTTGCTGATGATAGATCGTAATAATACAGGTCACCATTAAGCGGGAATAATAGCGCTTTACCATCCTTTGACCATTTGTACTCTAAAATACCTTTACCAAAAATACGTTGGCGTTCGCGACGTGCTTTTTCTTCATCAGAAAGGTTTTCTGGGCCAGAAAATAACTGTGCAGAATCCACTAAAATACGATTCTTATTGTCTTTTAAATTGTATTCCCATAAATCATAGCGGTTGTAATCATCGCTTTTACCTTGCAAATAGGTAACACGACTACCATCAGGTGAAAACTTAAGTTGCACAGGCGCTTTACCCGCTAAACTAGGATCATCAAAAATACGTTCTAACGTAAGTGGTTGTGCTTGCACTGTGATGGCTGTTACCACCAAAGGAAGTAAGCATGAGAGGTGTTTAATTTTTTTTAACACGTGTTTACCTTCGCTCGAATAAAAACTGCCACGATGGTAAAGGCAAGCGTGGGCAACTGCAACTAAATGCTATAAAGTAGCTAAAAAGCACTAATGAGTGAGGAATAAAAAATGACGACTGAATTTTCTTTAGCCCCAGAGCTGGCACGTGATTGCATAGAAGTAGCGGATTGGCCTTTATGCAAAGTGTTACTTATGAACGATAGCCAATACCCGTGGTTCATTTTAGTTCCCCGCCAAGCTGGGCTAAAAGAAAGTATCGATTTAAGCGAACAAGACCAATTGGTCCTGATGCAAGAATCAGCCAAGCTAAGCCTATTACTAAAAGATGTTTTTAACCCTGATAAACTCAATGTAGCTGCGCTTGGTAATATGGTGCCACAGTTACATATTCATCATATTGCCCGCTTTAAAAGCGATGCTGCATGGCCTGCACCTGTGTGGGGTAAATTTACGGCAAAGCCATATACACAAGATCAAATAGAGCTGTTAAAGAAAAACTTTGTGTAAGCATGGCAGTTACTTCTCATTGTAGAGTCGCTTGAGATCTTCATCGCGATTTTGTAATAATCATAAATTGCAAAGTGTTACAGCTTAGGCTGTAACACTTTAAAGTTGCCGTTATAGGCCTAACACGTCTTTGCCTTGTTTAAAGGTTACATCGACGGGAATATTCGCTTGGCTCAGTTTTTCTAAATCTTGAGCAAGCTCGGCTTTTATATCACCATGAGTGGCAATCAGTTGATCCACTTTTTGGTAATCACCATCTCCTTGTAAGGTTAAAATCAAGCGTGATAATTTTTCCATTGCTTGACCCATTTTTCCCATGTTTACGCTGTAAAGACCTTGCTCATTTTTAGAGAATGCGCCCTCTTGTGCAAAAAAGTTAAAACGGATCATATTCGCTTTCCCATGAGCACTTGATGCGCCAAAACGTACCGAACGGAAGATGCCAGCCATAAAGGTAATATAGTAATCTTCTAGTGTACCTTCAGTGATTTCACCTTTTTTAAGTAACTGTTCAACCATATACAAACCTAAGATATCGGCTTTGCCTTCTTCAAGGGCACTGGCGTGCTCTTGTAATGATTGGCGCACTGTGCCTTTATCTGTAATAGTGTTTTTTATGCCTAAACCGTGCGCTACTTCGTGGAACATCGTATTGGCAAAAAATGCATCAAAGGTAATATGCTTGCGTTGCTCTGGCACAATGAGTTGTTCGGCAATTGGTACTAAAATTTTATCGAACTTGGCGCGCATCGCATTTTTAAGTTGTAAACGGCGAGTGCCTTTTTCAAGTTGTACCTGCTCATCATTTGGTAGGTTAATAGCAATGGTTTTGCTACCCGCATTTGAGTGACCAGCATAATAAACAACGTCATATGCATTTAGGTCAGCGTCTGAACCTGGGACTTCTTGTTTGTATTTCGCATCTACTGGTAAGCCTTTTTGTAGCTCAGGTAAAAAAGCAGCAAACTTTGCTAGGCGTTCACTCCAGGCTAAATCTTTTACTAGTACATAAGATTCAAACGCTGCACGATAACCAAACAATTGATCTTCATAGGTTTCGATTGGACCAATCACCACGTCAATGGGGTTGTTTTTCATGTCCATCCATGCAAAATCAGATGCTTGATAGTCATCACTTTGTAGCGCGTCGGCACGAAGGTTTAAGTAGTTAGCAAATTCTTTATCATCGGCCAGTTTACTTGCTTCACGCAGTAGGTTTGCCGCTTTTTCAAGAGCTTGCGCGTATTCAATCGAGTAGGCTACGCTATAAAGTTTGCCATTTTCATCACGTTTGATAACTGAATAAAGGCCGCTTTTATCAGTTACATCGGCGTTGTTTAACTCTTCTTTGCTGATGTCTGCTGGGTAAAATTGTGCACCGGCTGTTTTTTCTTCATAACCAGATAAAAACACGTGATCGCCGTTGAGTCTATCCCATGGGCCGTAGTTGATATCTGCGAATTTCTGTACTTTAGGATCGTTAATTTTGGCTAAAAAAGCGGATTTATCTTCACCAAAAGCTTGACGCCAAAATAGCTCATCCATAATTTTTGAAGCATCGATAAGTTTTGCTATTAGAGCTTTTTGATTGTCGCTTAAATGTGATAAATCGGTGGTTAAGCTAAAGTCAGTATAGATATCTAGGCGACTAGCGTCAGTGTTAATAAGTTGTGGGCCGCTATCTTGTTGCTGTTTTACTGGTGCAGCAGTAACGTCAGTCGATGTTTTCGAAGTGTTAGCAGGTTCAGAGCATGCGCTAAGAAACACGACACCGCTGAGAAAGAGTGCTTGGCTTATTTTATTAAGAGTCATTATGTTGCCTGTTAAAAAGTGAGTTGAATATATGCCCTAGGTACAAAGGACTACTGCTTCCTTGTTATCCCAGCATTAAAACAAATCTTGTGCGTAAATAGCAAGCTTCCTAGGTTGTGTTGCGCTAAGGTTTGAGATATAAAATTTATTAGCAAAATAAACTAAACTAATTTCTGTAATTTTCTTAACTTTAGCGGTAACTTAGACAATACTGTATCTATAAGAATCCATGATTTGAGCATTTCAACAAATCAATACAAAAGGATGGCACATCTATGTCAACAGAAAACGCACTACTGACCATTTTGGTTGATCGTATTAATAATGACACATTAGTTTTACCAACCCTTCCTGAGGTTGCGGTGCGTGTACGCCAAGCTGCCGATAATCCAGATGTAAATTTAGCGCAAATGGCTGATGTTATTTCCCATGATCCGGCATTAGCTGCACGCATGATAAAAGTTGCAAACAGTGCCTTTATGGGGCGCTCAGTTAAAGTTACGAACCTTAATCAAGCAGTCACCCGAATTGGTTTGCGTCAAATTAAGAATATTGCGACAGCAATGGCGATGGAGCAACTATTTGTTTCAAACAATGAATTGATCAAAGGGTATATGGATAAAGCATGGCAAAAAACACTCAAAGTAGCGTGTCATTCTATTACCTTGATGGAGTTCTTTTTAAAAGAAAATAAAAAAACATCACTCAATCGCGATACCATCACACTAGCTTCACTCGTGTATAACATCGGTGTATTACCTATTTTAACTGAAGCAGAACGCCACCCTGAAGTATTTGCGAATCCAAGCTTTTTAGCGCACGCAATTCAAAAGCTCAGTGGTAAAGTCGGTGGTGCAATTATGCGAGCGTGGGAGTTTACTGATGAGTTTATTGAGGTAGCAGAGAGCTGGGCTAATCCTAATTATCGACCTGAGCATATTAGTTATGTGGACTTCATTCGGATTGGAGCAATTATGGAAGGTATCTTACAGGTTTCAGATAAATCAGCCGCGCTACAAACCTATATCGATAAAGGGGTGATTTCTTCGTTAGATATTTTCTCTACGGATGAATATAACGATGTGCTTGATGATGTTAAATCAGTATTTAGTTAACAATTACGAATAAATAAAAAAGCGCCAAATGAAGTGACCCCCAATAGTTGGGCTATCCAATTACTGGGGGTAATCCTCAGACTAATATTAGGCTAAGTCTTCAACGTCGCCTAAGCCCGCTGTTAATTCTTCTAACATAAGCTTTATTTCTTCTGAAGCGAGAATAAAGTCAGCATCCAGTTTAACCAGCATATCTTCTTTAGGGATGTCAGCATTTTCTTCTTTTAATGTTTCAGAGTAACTAAGGCGCTTAATTGAACCGTCGTTTTGCAACATAAACTTCAATCTTTCTTGCCAATCAAGAGCTAGTTTAGTGACACGTTTACCACTTTCAAGGTGCGACTTTACTTCATCACAGGCAAGGTCATGGCCTTTAAGTTTTACTTGTGCACCACTGTCATCAGCTTCTTCAAGCTCAGCGTCAGAGCCAATAGCAAAGCCTTCAGGGGTACTAAAGTTAGTTAGCCAATCAGTTAAAAATACGTCTAGATCATAGTTCGCAAACGCAGGAACAACAGGTAATGTCCCCAATGATTTACGTAAGAGTGCTAATAGCTCTTCTGCTTTATTAAAGCTGCCGCTATTGACAACAACCCAGCCATTTTCCTGATCGATAAAAGCAAACTGTAAGCTCGATTTTTTAAAAGCTTGCGGTAATAAAGTATGTAAGATGTTTTCTTTCAGTTCATCTTTTTCTTTTTTCTTAACTGGGCGGTTTTCTTCAGCTTCGATAAGCTCTATTTTTTCAGCAAGCATGTCGTTGACCACAGCTGCTGGCAATACTTTCTCTTCACGCTTAGCACAGACTAAAATGCTTTTTTGTGAGAAGTGTGACAAGGTGTCACCGTGTTTACCAAAGGCTTTAGTCCAGCCAAAAGTATTTAAGTCTTGGCTGCCACAAGGACGAAACAAATCTTGTTCTAATGCTTTTTCAAAGTCTTCTTGGGTATATGAAACGTCTTGTTTAAAGCGGTAACAAATAAGGTTACTAAACCACATAGGGAGATTGATCCATTCGGTAAATTTGCCCAATCATAACAATAAAAAGCTGATGCGCAAATGACTGATTGCCCAAACGATTAGCAATTAAGCCAAGAGTTAGGCAAACAGTTTAAGCACATTCAGTGCAGCTAGTTATTAAATATCGACAAAGGCTTGGGCATGTCTTTAGGGAAACTAATATGGTAATGCAGGCCTTCACCAGGTGAACTGGTTACCTCGATCTCACCACTGAGAGTTTGTTTGACCAGATTAAAGGTGATGTGAGTACCGAGCCCACTGCCGCCTTGATCGCGCTTAGTGGTGAAGAACGGGTCAAACAGCTTTTCAAGTTGTTGTTCAGTAACGCCATTGCCATTATCTTTAAAGTCGATAATTACCTGGTCGTCTTCATCTTTAATTGTAATATCAATCATGCCATTTTTGATACCATCAAACCCGTGGATCAATGAATTCATGATCAAGTTTGTGAATATTTGGCTAATGGCACCAGCGGGCAAGTTTAGAGTTAAATCTGTTGGGCAATCTAAATTAATGTGATGACTGGTATTTTTAATTTTAGGATGCAGCGAACGAATAACCTCACCCAAATATTCTTTAAAATTGATTGTGCGCACCGCTTCGCTGGCTTGGTCGACGGCTATTTGCTTAAAGCTGGCAACCAGCTCTGAGGCTCTGTCTAAATTGGTGGTAAGCAAGCTCGTGCTTTGTTTGGCATCATTAATAAATTCTTCCAATGCTTTTGGGGAAAGCGTTTTATCTTGGTACGCAGCTTCTATTTGTAGCAATCGTTCTTGTAAAAATGAGGTCGCAGTAACACCAATGCCAACGGGGGTATTAATATCGTGAGTGATGCCCGCTACAAGCCCACCTAAAGCTGCCATTTTTTCGGAGCCAACTAGGCGCTCTTGCGCCATATTAAGTTCATCGACATAGCGCTGCATTTCGGTTTGTTTAGTCAGTAATTCTTGTTCAGTATGACGGCGTAAATCAATCTCTTCAGTAAGTGTTAGTTTTTGTTTTTCTAGTTCATATTTTTGTTGTTGTAAATCCATCATTGCTTGACTAAGGTTTGAGGTTTTTCGTGCTACTTCTTGCTCTAATTGCAGGTTTTGTTGATCCAGCTTTTCGTTACTGATTATCAATTTTTTTTGTGTCTGTTCAAGTTCTTTGCGGTATTGTACGACCTTATCGATTAGTTTATTGAATGACTCCTCCATTACTTTTAATTCGTTGTGCTCACTGGTTTCAATTTCGATATGTTGGCCTTCAAGATCATTTAATTCAAGGTCTTCAATTTGCTCGGTCAGTTGTGCTAATGGTTCGGTGAGTAATTTCCTAAATGCCATTAGAAATAAAATAATCAAGAAAGTTGTCTTGATCATGGCATTTCCAATTAAAAAATAAATAGAGATCATTATCCGGCTAAATACCACCTCGCGGCTTGAAAACAGCGTTACGTCACCCACTTGAGTGGCACGTCCTGAAAATTCAAAAATCAATGGAAAGGTATAGCCAAATAGCCCCGAGGGGGTGTCTTCGATGATGGCTTCTTCTTGTACTAACTGCTGACTGTATAGCTCGCGAATATCCAAAGAGCGGCCAAGTTGAGAAATAATCTCGCCGCTATCATCACGGACAATAATGCCTTCAATCATTGGGATCGCTAATAAACCTTCAGCGGTAGTGATGGTTTGTTTGGTGTTAAGCTCCCAAATTGCACGAGTTAAACTACGGCTGAATGTTTTTTGCAGGGTTGTTAATTCGTCACGGATATAGTCTTTCGTGTTGATATATTCAGCAATTACTTGCCCGCACGTCACTACAAAAGTTAATAAAAAGTAGACGGACAACACACTGGTAAGTAGCTTCTTTGACAGGCTTTTTTGTAGCATGGGTGTCCCATAGCTCCTTTATTTTATACACAAAGCTTAATTCATACCCTAGCAACGAGTACATCCTATACTAAAGTTAGCTAATAAATGTTTAAAAATAAATAAAATAATCTTATTTAACCACACAAACATTACCAACTTTTCTTTTTTTAGCAAAAAGTTAAGCTTATCGCTGTTAAATTTTTGTGCTATAAAATCACACTCACTTTATAACATTATGATTTTTGAGTGACGTTTTGCTGCACTTAATGATCTATTATCGGTATTTTAGTTGTCAATAGTATGAATTTTTCCGTATTGGTATGTGATGATTCTACAGTAGCACGCAAACAAGTTGTGCGCTGTTTAAATGAATGTATTACAGCAGACATCATGCAAGCAAAAAATGGCCGAGAAGCCCTAGAATTACTGCAAATGCATAATTTTGACTTATTGTGTCTTGATTTAACAATGCCTGAAATTGATGGGGTGCAGGTGCTTGAGAGTATCAAGGCGCAGAAAATTGAATGTTTTGTGCTGGTTATTTCTGCCGATATTCAAGATGCGATGAAGCAACGTGTTGCAAAATTAGGAGCTATTGACTTTATTGATAAACCAATAGATAAAACCAGATTACATAAAATCCTGCATAAATTTGGCATTCATTAGATTTGTTTATAACCAAAAAGCATAATTTATCTTTTTATTAAGGGTTGACATTATAGTCATATTTAAGGCAGTCTAAAGGCTATGAAAACAAATAATCACGTATTGACCATTATTATTACAACCACCATTCTAACTGGATAGTGGCATAGGTCGGTGCAACAAATTTAAAGGCCTGTGTTCACTAAGAACACAGGCCTTTTTTCGTTTTATGGGATGAGGAAACATAAAAAATGCGAGTATTAAAATTTGGCGGGTCGTCGCTTGCCGACTTTGCATGTTTACAACAGGTAGCTCAGTTAGTTAAAGCGCAATTAAAAGATGAAATTTTATTGGTGTTATCAGCACCTGGTGGCATGACCGATTCATTGGTTGCTTTAGCCAGTGCCGCAGAGCAGGGGCTTGATTATAGCGAACAATGGTCTGCACTCGTAACGCGCTGCGATAGTTTAAAAGCCGCTGTTACAGCTGACTTTGGAGAAGTACAAAACTGGCCTGATTTAAATGAATTAGAGAATAAACTGGCTGGTGTTAAATTAATAAAATGCTGTCCTGATCAGGTACGTGCGTATGTGATCAGCTTTGGCGAGCGGATCAGCGTGTCATTAATGCAAAGCCTCCTTAGCTCACATAATGCTCGTTACCTTGAAGCAACAGATTGTATCGCCTCAACGGGTGGCTTCATTGATGCTGAAGCGGATCTAGCTGCGAGTAAAGTGCGCTTTCAAGCTGCCCTAAAAGCGGCGCCTGCCACTATTTATATCATGCCCGGTTTTACCGCGAGCAATGAGCAAGGTCAGTTAACAACGTTAGGACGTAATGGCTCTGATTATTCCGCAGCGATTGCAGCAGCCTGTTTAGATGCAGAGGTCTGCCAGATCTGGACTGATGTTGATGGTGTGTATAGCGCGGATCCTCGTTATATTAAGAAAGCCACTAAAGTTGATTTTTTATCATATAAAGAAGCGATGGAGTTATCCTACTTTGGTGCAAAAGTTCTTCACCCTAAAACAATTCTACCGTGTGCTAAAGCGGGCGTACCGTGTGAAATTAAGAATACTCACAACCCAGATGCACAGGGATCATTGATCAGTAACGATAATGTCTCATCAGAGCCAGTTAAAGCGTTATCTAGTTTACAAAATCTTGCCATGTTAACGGTGTCAGGCCCTGGTATGAAAGGTAAAGTGGGCATGGCGTCAAAAGTATTTAATGCCCTTGCTCATGATAATGTATCAATAGTGTTGATCACTCAGTCTTCATGTGAATTTAGTATCAGTTTTTGTGTTCATGAATCTGATTTGCCACTGGCGCTAGAGGCATTACAAAGTGCTTTTGAACTTGAGTCGCAAGCGGGACTGATTGAACCTGTACATGTACAACGAAACTTAGCGATTGTTACTTTAGTAGGTGACAATATGCGCGCTCACAAAGGGTTAGCGGCTAAGTTTTTTGCTTCCCTTGCCCAAGCTCAAGTGAATATAGTTGCTATAGCGCAAGATTCAACAGAAAGTGCTATTTCCGCCGTGATCGACGGCGAGTTGTGTAACGATGCAGTAAAAGTATGTCATGAAAACTTCTTCACTCATATTCCATCTATCGATGTATTTTTATTAGGTTGTGGTCTAGTTGGTCAAGAACTGATTCAACAACTAGAGCGTCAGCAAGCATGGCTTGAAAAGCGTAACATTAAGCTTAACTTATATGGCGTAGCAAACTCTCGTCAGTTACACCTTGATAGCGAAGGTATTGCTTTTGATGACTGGCAGCAAAAGCTTGCTGTATCTGAGCAAGCGTTTGACTTAAAACTAGTTGAACAATTTGTAAAGCAAAACCATTTGATCAACCCCGTACTGGTTGATTGCACGTCGTCGGATGCGTTAGCCGCTCAATATGTGGACTTTTTAAACGCAGGCTTCCATGTGGTAGCGGCAAATAAAAAGGCTAACACTAGTTCGTATGTGTATTATCAAGACTTAATTGCAGCAACACGTAAGAACAATCGTAAGTTTTTATACGAAACTAACGTAGGTGCCGGTCTTCCTGTTATTGATAATTTACAATCACTCTTCGGTGCAGGTGATGAGTTACTTGAGTTTAGCGGTATTTTATCTGGTTCATTGTCGTATATGTTTGGTGCGCTACAAGATGGTTTATCATTATCTGAAGCAACGATTAAAGCCAAAGAAAGCGGTTTTACAGAGCCTGATCCGCGTGATGACCTATCGGGCACCGATGTTGCTCGTAAGCTATTAATCATTGCCCGTGAAGCCGGTATGAAACTAGAGCTTAGCGATATTGAAGTGGAATCAGTACTGCCTGGTGGGTTTGCACAAGGTGACAGTGTTGAGGAGTTTATGGCTAAACTACCGAGTTTAGATGCCGCATTTAACGATCGCATCGAAAGTGCAGCCAGTGAAGGGAAAGTGCTGCGCTATGTAGGCACAATTAAAGAAGGTCACTGTAAAGTGGGTATTGAAGCGGTAGATAGCAAACATGCACTTTCAGTTATTCGTGATGGTGAAAATGCGCTGGCAATTTTAAGTGCGTACTATCAACCACGTCCATTTGTTATTCGTGGTTATGGAGCGGGCTCTGCGGTTACCGCAGCCGGTGTATTTGCTGATATCTTAAAAACGTTATCACGCTAGGAGAATCGTATGATTGAAGTATATGCTCCGGCCTCAATAGGCAACTTTGCAGTCGGTTTTGATGCCTTAGGTGCAGCACTTGCACCTATTGATGGCACTTTATTAGGTGATGTGGTTGCGGTAAGTCCTGCACAAAACGATGAATTTATTTGCTCTGGTGAATACGCCCACAAGCTGCCAAGTGATGCCAGCGAAAACTTAGCGTATCAGTGTTTGGTGCATTTTCGTGAACATGTTGCGCCAACCATGCCAAGCGTAAAATTGGAGTTGAAAAAGAATTTACCAATAGGTTCTGGTTTAGGCTCAAGTGCCTGCTCTGTTGTGGCAACGTTTGCTGCATTGGATAAATTTGCCGACACTAAACTTAGCCAAGTGCAACTTATTGAGTTAATGGCAGACTTTGAAGCAATCGTCAGTGGTGGTCGTCATTACGATAACATCACACCATGTTACTTAGGTGGTTTGCAGCTAACGGGTGATCTAATTCCAAACAAATCAATCGCCTTGCCGGTTGATGAAAGCTGGTATTATGTGGCCGCTTTCCCTGGCTTTTCACTTAATACTGCCAAAGCACGTTCAGTGTTGCCAAAAGAATTAAGTATGCATGCCAGCGTTGAATTTGCGCAGCGCTTATCTGCGTTTAGTACACTATTGCTAACCAGTCGTTTTGATGAGGCATTATCAATAATGAGCGATGAAATAGCTGAACCTTATCGCGCACCGCTTATCGCTGGGTTTAATGAAGCGAAACTCGCATTACCCGATTTAGGCGCGGAAATAGTCAGTATCTCAGGCGCAGGGCCGACATTATTTACCGTGTGTAAAACACTTGCAGCGGCTCAGCAATGTGCACAGTGGCTTGAACAAAACTATATCAATGAACAAGGCTTTTGCCATATTTGTAAGCTCGATAACGCCGGCACGCGTCAGTTATAAGAATTTAAGGAATTAATAATGCAATTACATAATTTGAAAGATGATTCACAAAAAGTGTCGTTCGTTGAAGCGGTTAAAACAGGTTTAGGGCGCAATCAAGGGGTATTCTTTCCTGAATCATTAGCACCAATAGGTGATATTGATGCGTTGCTGGACATGGACTTTGTATCGCGTAGCAGTAAGATTTTATCGCATCTAATTGGTGATGAATTACCAGCGGATACCGTTGCACAGATGGTGCAAAATGCCTTTAACTTCCCAGTTAAATTGGTTGAAGTAGAAGACAACATTTATTGTTTAGAGCTGTTCCACGGACCAACCCTTGCGTTTAAAGACTTTGGTGGCCGCTTTATGGCTGAGTGCTTAGCGCAATTTAGCCAAGGTGAAAAAACCACTATACTAACGGCCACCTCAGGCGACACTGGCGCAGCGGTCGCGCACGCATTTTATAATAAACCAAATATCGATGTTGTTATCCTATATCCAAAAGGAAAAATTTCATTAGCGCAACAAAAACTGTTTACAACACTGGGTAATAACATCCACTGCTATGCAGTTGAAGGCAGCTTTGATGATTGCCAAGCGATGGTTAAGAATGCCTTTTTAGATGATGAAGTTAAATCGCGCTTAGGGTTAAATTCAGCTAACTCAATAAATATCAGTCGCCTAGTTGCTCAAGTGTGTTATTACTTTGAAGCAATCGCACAATTACCAAAAGATCAGCGCGCTAACGCGCATATCTCAGTGCCAAGTGGTAATTTTGGTAATGTATGTGCCGCAATGATTGGTGCTGTTATCGGCATGCCAGTTGGTAAACTTAGTGCGACAACAAATCAGAATGATACTGTACCGCGTTTTATTCTTGATAAAAACTGGGCACCAAATGCAACAATTGAATCGCTATCAAATGCAATGGACGTGAGCAAACCTAATAATTGGCCTCGCGTACAAACCATGCTTGATAACAATTGGTTTAGTTATGATGACTTTTATTCAACTAGCGTTGATGAAAACGATACACAAGCAGTGATGAAAAAAATTCAACAAACAGGTTATATTGCTGAACCTCATACTGCGATTGCATATCAAGGCTTGAAAGCTAACTTAGCTGCTGATTCTGCAGGTATTTTCTTAGCTACAGCACACCCTGCTAAATTCAAAGAAAGTGTTGAAGAAATACTTGATATTGAACTTGAAATGCCAAAACCGTTAGCAGATGCACTAGCTAAAACGTGTTTAGCTGAAGATATTAGTGATGACTATAACGTTTTACGCGACATTCTATTAGCCAAGTTAGGCTAGTACTAGATTGTAGAACTAAGTTTGAAAAATGAGCGGTATGGCAATCTGTCATACCGTTTTTTTTAATCTTTAGAACGTATTGGATACAGCATTCTTTTATTTATACTAGAGAACGAGTTCGGCGATTTAAAATACGCAAAAATAAAATTAATAACCCACAACAACAGATCACAACACCCGCAGGATATATAAATTTATAAGGTATCCAGCGCATTACTAGTATGCCTACTATAAGTAGTAGAAATGGCTTAAATTCATAATAGTAAAAGTTTTTATTAGCACGGATACGATTTACTTGGTGATCTTTTCGTCGCGCATTAGAACGTAGTCGCCAAATATTTGCACCATTAAAAAATAGCAACACACCTAATGCGGTTGGCAGTAAGGCGCTGGAAACGACCATGCAAAAGCTACCAAAAGCGATATAAAAATAAGGAATTGATTCGTAGATAGGTTTAGCCAGCATAATAAATTAGTTCATCATCCATGATTATATTTCATACAAGCCTAGTGTAATAACTGGTAAATATAAAGAACTTTAGCATTAAGAATATAAATGTCGAACACTTTAATTTATTAGTTTTACTTATGTTTTAATAAAAAAATATCATTACAAAAACACTGTGAATTAAATTCAATCCCTGTTTAAATATGTTCATCTTAACACCATAGGCAAATTGACGTTTTCAGCGTATAATTCAGCCTTTAAAAAATACCATACACGTTGCCCTAGGAGCCCCCATGTTAGAACGTAGCATGAATATTTCGGATTTTGATCCAGAGTTATTTGACGCAATCAACAAAGAGACTGCTCGTCAAGAAGAACACATTGAGCTAATTGCATCTGAAAACTACTGTAGCCCACGCGTACTTGAAGCGCAGGGTTCTCAGTTAACGAACAAATATGCTGAAGGCTACCCAGGCAAGCGTTACTACGGTGGTTGTGAGCACGTTGATGTTGTTGAGCAACTTGCTATTGACCGCGCTAATGAGCTATTTGGCTCTGAATATGCAAACGTACAGCCTCATGCAGGTTCACAAGCTAATGCAGCTGTATTCTTAGCATTATTAGAAGCAGGTGATACGGTACTTGGCATGAGCTTAGCGCATGGCGGTCACTTAACGCACGGTTCACATGTAAGCTTCTCTGGTAAGCTTTACAATGCAATCCAATATGGATTAGATGAAGCGACTGGCGAAATTGATTACGCACAAGTTGAAGCGCTTGCGCTTGAGCACAAGCCAAAAATGATTATCGGTGGTTTCTCTGCATACTCAGGTATTGTTGATTGGGCTAAATTCCGTGAAATCGCTGATAAAGTAGGTGCTTACCTATTTGTTGATATGGCTCACGTTGCAGGTCTTATTGCTGCGGGTGTTTACCCAAGTCCAGTACCACATGCGCACGTTGTTACCACGACTACGCACAAAACTTTAGCGGGTCCTCGTGGCGGTCTAATCATCTCTGCGTGTGGCGATGAAGCTATCTACAAAAAGCTAAATAGCGCTGTATTCCCAGGTGGCCAAGGTGGTCCTTTATGTCACATCATTGCTGCAAAAGCAGTAGCATTTAAAGAAGCACTACAACCTGAGTTTAAAGAATATCAAACGCAAGTTGTTAAAAATGCGCAAGCTATGGTTGCAGTTATGCAAGAGCGCGGCTACAAAATCGTTTCTGACAAAACAGAAAACCACTTGTTCTTACTTGATTTAATCGATAAAGATATCACTGGTAAAGACGCTGACGCCGCACTAGGTAATGCAAACATTACAGTAAATAAAAACTCTGTACCTAATGATCCGCGTTCACCATTTGTAACGTCAGGTCTGCGTATTGGTTCTCCTGCAATCACACGTCGTGGTTTTAAAGAAGCTGAATCAAAAGAGCTTGCTGGCTGGATCTGTGATGTACTAGACAACATCAATGATGAGTCTGTGCAAGCACAAGTAAAAGAGAAAGTTAAAGCAATCTGTAAAAAATTACCAGTTTACGCTTAATTGTTAAGCTAGCAGTAATTTAGATCACAATAGCGTTGTTTTTTGCTATTATAAAGGCCGCTTAAAAGCGGCCTTTTTTGTTTTTTAACGGAAGCTAATACTTATGCATTGTCCATTTTGCACCGCAAAAGATACCAAAGTGATTGACTCGCGCCTTGTTGGCGGTGGTCACCAAGTAAGACGTCGTCGTGAATGCAATGAATGCCATGAACGCTTTACTACCTTTGAAGGGGCAGAGTTGGTAATGCCAAGAGTGATCAAACAAGATGGCAGCCGTGAACCGTTTAATGAAGATAAACTCCTTAATGGTCTACATCGCGCATTAGAAAAACGCCCCGTTAGTACAGAGCAAGTAGATGAAGTAGTTAACATTATAAAATCGCAACTACGTGCCACCGGCGAGCGAGAAATATCAAGTCACTTAATTGGTGAATGTATAATGGAAGCACTGAAGAAGCTTGATAAAGTTGCTTATGTAAGGTTTGCCTCCGTATATCGCTCATTTGAAGATATCCGAGAATTTGGTGAAGAGATCGCCCGCTTGGGAGAATAAAATGCCCCTATCACATTTCACTGAGCAAGATCATATTTATATGGCACGTGCGATCGCGCTTGCCAAGCAAGGGCGCTTTACCACAACACCCAACCCTAATGTAGGTTGCGTGTTGGTAAAAAACGGAACTATTGTAGGTGAAGGCTTTCACCAAGTTGCCGGCCAAGGTCACGCCGAAGTAAATGCACTTTTGATGGCAGGTACACGAGCTACAGGTGCCACTGCTTATGTTACCTTAGAGCCATGCAGCCACTATGGCCGCACACCACCTTGTGCCGAAGGTTTAAAAGCAGCAGGTGTGGTAAAAGTAATTGCCGCTATGGTGGATCCTAATCCGCAAGTGGCAGGTAAAGGTTTAGCCATTTTAGCTGATGCAGGCATTGAGGTTGCATCTGGCTTGTTAGAGTCAGAAGCTCGCTTGTTAAACCGTGGCTTTTTAAAACGCATGGAACAGGGGATGCCGTTTATCACCTGCAAAATGGCGGCAAGTCTTGATGGTAAAACAGCCCTTAAAAACGGCCAAAGCAAGTGGATCACGGGCAGTCCTGCTCGCCAAGATGTGCAATTACAGCGTGCCCAAAGTTGCGCTATTTTAACGGGTGCAGACACCGTCCTAATGGATGATGCAAAGCTTAATGTGCGGGTTGATGAGCTGCCTGAGCCATTACCCACTCAATTGCCGGTTCGTCAGCCTGTGCGTATCATTATCGATTCACAAAATCGTTTAACGCCAGATTTAGCCTTATTTAGCATTGCAAGCGAGATAATAATTATCACCACTGAGCTTGATAAATCAGTACAATGGCCGCATTACGTAAGCCATATTGTGGTGCCTGAAAAAGAATGTAAAGTTGATTTAAAGATCGCTTTACGACAATTGGCGCAAGAGCAACAATTTAACCATATTTGGTTAGAAGCAGGGGCAACCTTAGCGGGTAAAATGGCTGAATGTCATTTAATTGATGAATATATTATCTATCTAGCACCGAAACTGTTAGGAAATGACGCTAAAAGCTTACTAAACTTTGCCGAACTAACCTCTATGCAAAACGCGGTCGATTTAACAATTAATGAATGTGTATTGATTGGTAATGATATTCGTATAACTGCAATACCGCGTTGAGTTGCATTGCCTTAACCAAATTATTTAAAGAGTAACGACTATGTTTACTGGGATCATCGAAGCGACTGGCACGATCAGCGAATTACAGCAAAAACAAGGCGACTTAGCTATTCGCATTCAAAGTAATAACCTTGATATGTCGGATGTCAATTTAGGTGACAGCATTGCAACAAATGGTGTGTGCTTGACCGTAGTGGCAAAGCACAGCGACGGCTTTAGCGCTGACTTATCGAATGAAACGATAGGGTTAACTGGCTTTGCCCATTATAAACAAGGGCAAAAAGTAAACCTTGAAAAAGCGATGCAACCGGTGTCGCGACTGGGGGGGCATCTAGTGTCTGGGCACGTTGATGGAATTGCCACCATTACAGCTATTACGGCCAATGCACGTGCGACTGAGTACTGGTTAAATACCGATCCCCAACTAATGAAATACATACCTTACAAAGGCTCGGTTTGTATTGATGGTATAAGCCTTACGGTTAATGCAGTAGAAGATAATAAATTTAAATTGACTATCGTGCCGCATACTAGCGAACAAACAACGATTGCTGATTTTAAAGTAGGCACGCAAGTGAACCTCGAAGTTGATCAAATTGCCCGCTATTTAGAGCGCTTGATCAAAGGGGCGGAGCAACCAGCAAGTTCTGATATTTCAATGAGCTTACTCGCCCAAGCCGGTTTTATTAAGTC
Source organism: Pseudoalteromonas sp. S1727 (assembly GCF_005886375.1). Lineage (NCBI taxonomy): Bacteria > Pseudomonadati > Pseudomonadota > Gammaproteobacteria > Alteromonadales > Pseudoalteromonadaceae > Pseudoalteromonas > Pseudoalteromonas sp. S1727. The sequence continues at coordinate 19,952 of NZ_PNDT01000009.1, read as the reverse complement.
CTGATAAACTCCACAACTTACACGAGCAGATTATGAATTTACACAGCGCACAAGAAATTATTGATGACATTAAAGCCGGTAAAATGGTTATATTGATGGACGATGAAGACAGAGAGAATGAAGGTGATTTAATTATTGCCGCTGAACATATCAGTGCTGAAGCAATCAATTTTATGGCAACTCACGGCCGTGGTTTGATCTGCTTAACCATGACGCAAGAGCGTTGTGAACAACTCGATTTACCACTAATGGTGAAAAATAATGGTGCGGCATTTTCCACTAACTTTACTATGTCGATTGAAGCCTCTAAAGGGGTGACCACAGGTATTTCAGCTGCTGATCGTGCACGTACAGTACAAGCGGCCATTGCGAAAGGTGCAGTGCCAAGTGATATCGTACAGCCAGGGCATATTTTTCCTATTATGGCACAGCCAGGTGGCGTGTTAACTCGTGCGGGGCATACTGAAGCCGGTTGTGATTTAGCGCGTTTAGCAGGTTTAGAGCCTTCATCGGTGATTGTTGAAATCCTAAATGCCGATGGCACTATGGCACGCCGTCCAGATTTAGAAGTATTCGCCGAGCAGCATAATATCAAAATTGGTACTATTGCCGACCTTATTGAATACCGCAATATGAATGAAACGACGATTGAACAAGTGGCAAAGTGTAAATTGCCAACTGTGCACGGTGAGTTTGATTTAGTGACTTATAAAGACACTATTGATGGTCAATTGCATTACGCATTGCTCAATGGCGAAGTGAAAGCCAATGAACCAACCTTAGTTCGCGTACATTTACAAAGCACCTTTAATGACATTTTATTATCTGATCGCAGCGCCGATAGAAGCTGGGGTTTATCAGATGCGATGGCTTATATCGCAAAACACCAAGGGGTGTTAGTGATCCTTGGTAAACAAGAGTGTACAGATGAATTAGAAGCGACAGTTAAAGCCTTTGCTGCGGAAGATGCTGGTGAAACAGTGGCGCATCGTAAGTTCCAAGGAACATCACGCACTGTTGGTGTAGGTTCACAAATTTTGGCTGACTTGGGCATCGAAAAAATGCGCTTAATGAGTCTACCTAAAAAGTACCATGCACTATCAGGCTTTCATCTGGAAGTGGTTGACTACGTTGAACCACAATAAGCACGACGCTTAAACTAGGCTATTATTTTATTTATATGGTATGATACGCAGCAATTTTTGCGCAATCGCAACCGCTTGAACTTATTTTTTAGGGTTATCGAATGAAAATTATTGAAGGTAATAAATACGCTCCGGGTAAGAAATTCGCTATCGTAATTTCTCGCTTTAATGACTTTATTGGTAGCAGCCTTTTAGCTGGTGCTGTTGATGAATTGAAACGTACTGGTGGTGTATCAGATGATGATATAACGGTAGTTTATGTACCGGGCGCCGTTGAATTACCTTTAGCAGCGAAACGCGTTGCAGCAAAAAAAGAGTATGATGCAATTATTGCTCTAGGCGTTGTGATCCGAGGTGGAACACCACACTTTGATCTTGTCGCAGGCGAGTCTAATAAAGGCTTAGCGCAAGTGTCGCTTGAGTATGATATCCCAGTTGCATTTGGCGTATTAACCACAGAAAGCATTGAGCAAGCGATTGAACGCGCGGGCACTAAAATGGGCAACAAAGGCGGTGAAGCTGCTTTAGGTGCACTTGAAATGGTTAATGTGTTAGATAAAATTTAAGTTTAAGGAATTTTTGTGAAACCAGCAGCAAGACGTAAAGCACGTATCTTAGCACTTCAAGCCGTTTATTCTTGGCAACTTAGCGGCAATGCAATTGCCGATATTGAACAACAAATGTTGATCGAAAACGATGTGACTAAAATTGATGTTGAATACTTTAAAGATCTTTCGCGTGGTGTTGCGGTAAATCATAAGCAACTAGATGAAGCTGTATCGCCACATTTAACGCGTCCATTTGATGAGTTAGATATGGTTGAAAAAGCAATTTTACGTTTAAGCAGCTATGAGCTGAAATTCCGTGAAGATGTACCATATAAAGTGGCTATCAATGAAGGTATTGAACTTGCTAAGATTTTTGGCGCTGAAGATAGCCATAAATTTGTTAACGGTGTACTTGATAAAGCGGTAAAGCAGTTACGTAAGTAATGTGCACCGTAAAAGGAGAGCCGGCATAGGCCGGCTTTTTTGTGTATGAAGGAATTTGAATTAATTAATCGCTACTTTAAAGGTCGCGGTATTAGTCGCCGTGATGTTAATTTAGGGATTGGTGATGACTGTGCTTTGGTTACTGTGCCTGAGAATTGTCAACTAGCCGTCACCACGGACACACTAGTCGCAGGCGTACACTTTTTCGATGACATTGCACCACGTGCTTTAGGACACCGTGCATTAGCGGTAAATTTAAGTGATTTAGCCGCAATGGGGGCTGAACCTACATGGGTTTCAGTGGCATTAACCTTACCTAGCATTGACGTTGAGTGGCTTGAAGAGTTCACCGAAGGTATGCACGAAATTGCTGAATACTTTAACGTGCAAATTATCGGTGGTGATACCACACAAGGACCGTTAACAATCACTATTTGCGCAAAAGGTACCGTGCCTGAAGGTAAAGCCCTGCGTCGAAGTGGCGCTAAAGTAGGTGATTGGGTTTATGTTACAGGGCCACTAGGTGATGCTGGCCTTGCTATTGAGGCGCGTAAACAAGGGATCAAAGTCGCTCCCGAGTATTTAAGTTATATGAATCAGCGCTTTGATTATCCAACACCGCGTGTTGCAGCAGGACAAGTATTACGTGGCTTAGCATCGGCGGCTATTGATATCTCTGATGGACTGGTTGCAGACTTAGGGCATGTACTGGCAATGTCTCAAGTAAGTGCGTGTATTGATGTTAATAAAATACCAACCTCAGATGCAATGCGTGCTACTTTAGATAAAAATCAGCAACTGCCTTTTATTCTCAATTATGGGGATGACTATGAGTTACTTTTTACTGTGCCTGATAGTAATAAAAGCATGTTGGAAGTGAAATTACAGCAATATGGGGTTGATGCCGCCTGTATTGGTCAAATAAAAAGTGGTGAAGGGCAAATTGAGCTAATGCTTGATGGCGAAAAGCTAGCATATGAACATACTGGTTTTGAGCACTTCACCAAGGAGTCGGTTTGAATAAACCCGCGTTATTTAATTTAAAACGCCCTCACCAATTCTTTGGTTTGGGCTTTGGTTTAGGGCTGGCACCTAAAGCACCAGGTACATTTGGTACATTTGCAGCACTGCCGTTTATTTTTACTACTATGTATTTTCCACTGTGGTTACAAATAGTGTTTGCAGTGGTGATCAGTGTTTTTGGTCTTTGGGCGTGTGGAAAAACCGCTGATGATCTTGGGGTGCATGATCATCCTGCAATTGTGTGGGACGAAGTGGCCGGCTTTTACATTACCATGATAGGTGCCGCGATCAGCTGGCAATCTTTATTAGTTGGTTTTGTCCTGTTTCGCTTTTTTGATATCGTTAAACCTGGGCCGATCAGAATACTCGATAAACGCTTACACGGCGGCTTAGGTATTATGGCTGATGATGTTTTAGCGGGTATATTTTCTTTAATTTGTGTTCAGGCATTGTTTAAAATGGGTTATTTGCCCTTTTAACCTTAGTTTTGCAACGAGGTGTTGACGTTATGATGCGGTTTTTATTGGTTATTATTGTGCTGTTATGCAGTATGCCAAGTAAGGCGTCAATTACTGACTATGTTGTAAAGCAATGGAATATGCAAAACGGCTTACCTTCGCAATCACTGAAAAGTGTGGTGCAAGATGGGCAAGGCTATATGTGGTTAGGCACTCAATTTGGTCTCAGTCGCTTTGACGGTAATACATTCACTAACTACAACACTTTAAATAGCCATTTTTTGCCCAGTAATGGTATCAATAAATTACTGGTCGATAGTGAAGGCTATTTATGGATTGGGACCAAAGATGGCCTTGTCGTTATTGATCCAAGCACAATGGCGGCGCAAGAATTTGCTGTAAAAGGCCCTGTGCGCGATATTATAGAAGACGCTAAAGGCAGCTTATGGATCGCAGCCAATGGTTTATATTTTGTGTCTCGCAATCAAATCAACCTCAATAGCAAATATGACTCTTACACGCCTGTAGTAACAGCCAGTTCTGTAAAACAAATTGCTGGTACGGTGAGTCAGTTGGCATTATCGCCAGAAGGTATTTGGCTGGTAAACGAGCGTTACTTACTACGCTTGACAAACTCGTCTTCTGATTTTGCTAAGTTGCGTTTAGAGTTAACTGCAAAAATATCGCTCCCAGAGCGCTTAGCGCAAACCATAATCCATGATTTAGCTTGGCTTGAAGGTAATTTATATTTGGCTTCAGAGCTCGGTGCCTACTTTTTAGATTTAGATGATGAATTAAGACCTTTCCCACTGCCGAATGCTAATAACTCCGCGGTTTATAAGTTTATGAGCGACTCTGACGGCGCTTTATGGATTTCGACCTATGGGCGATTATTATTTCGTGATAACTCAGGTGATTGGCAATGGGTTGAGCCCAGCCAACTTGACCAAAGTATTTGGTTTGCCGATTTATTTCGCGATAATGATAATAATATTTGGCTTGCCAGTTTTAGTGAAGGCTTATGGCTTGCCCATGAAGGGCGTATTGAACGTCACTCTGCAATATCGCAAATGACCGAAGCGGTAATGGCTATCAGCCAAGCCCCTGATGGGCGTTTATGGGTGGCAAATCGCAGTGGAGTAGGTTATTTTGACCTCGATAAAAACTTCATTAATCAAATTCCCAGTAATCAATATGGTCGTGCAGCTGTGCATGATTTACAGTTTGATGGATCGCGCTTATATATCGCCACTGGTCGAGGTGTATATTTTTATGAAAACAATACCTTGTTCGCAGTCCCTGGACGTGCCTTAAGAGATAATCCGGTGTTTGCAATTAGCCGCTCTAGTAAAGGCGGCTTTTGGCTTGGTACTGGGCGAGGAATGTATCGACTCAGTTACGGTGGTTTAACACCGTTTGCATATAACGCTTTTTTAGGCAGTAAGTTTATTACCTATGTTGTTGATGAGGCTAATTTTGGCCTTATAGGTACCAGTAAAGGTGCTTATTACTTTACTGATCGTGGGATTGAAAAAATTGGCGATCAAACCAGTCTTGAGAGCGCTTATGTTACCAGTATTCTCAATATCGATGGGGTCGGAATCTTGATCGGCTCATTAAATGATGGTTTGTTTTATCGCAGTGGACAAGGACATTGGCGTCAATTAGATGCAACCAATGGCTTGCCTTATGGCTCTATTTTTAGTTTACGCTATGATGAGAAGCTTAAGCGCATTTGGGTGAGTACCATGAAGGGCGTTTACCGTATGCCTGTTGAGCAATTTAGCGGTGATATTGAAAGCCTAAAAGTAGAGCAAGTGATTTCATCATACGATCGTCAACTTGATGGTAAAGCAAGCCAATGTTGTACCGGCCTTGGCCATGATGCGGTGGCTGAGTCGGGTAATTCGATTTGGTATCCAAGCTTGCAAGGTGTGGTTGAAATTCCTAAGGACATTGAACTATTTGGTATTAAACCATTACAACCAAAAGTTGAGAATTTAAATACAGGGTTACGCAAGCTTGCCACTGCGGCATTAGGGCGCAATCCTCAGTTAGAAACTGATGAGCGTGATATCACTTTAAAATACACGGCAATAGATTATTATGCTCCCACCAGTATTGAATTCCGTTATCGTTTAACTGGCCTTGATAGTGATTGGCGTTATGCCAATACCCGTCGTGAAGCGATTTATACAAACTTACCACCAGGGGCATTTTTATTTCAACTTGAGGCTAAACGCCAAGGTGAAGGGTGGCAAAAGGCACAGCGTACAGAGTATTCATTTGTGGTGCCAAGGCGGTTTGATGAAACAATTTATTTTAGGTTGCTGATCACTGGTAGCTTTATTTTGTTATTTTACCTGGTGTTCTGGGCGTTTAGAAGACAAGAGCGCCGTAAACAAATGGCACTTGAAAGTCTGATCACAGAACGCACCGGTGAGTTACGCCAAGCAAATGATAAGCTTAATCAGGTTAATTCACAGTTGAAGCTGATGAGTCATTCTGACGAGTTAACAGGGCTTAGAAGTCGGCGATTCTTATTTGATCAGCTACCAAAAGATATAGAGCACTTCCAGCGTAATTCGCAATCACTGCAGGCGCAGGGAAAATCCTTAGTGCTGTTGATCATTAATTTTGATAATTTTAGCCGCATTAATGACGCGCATGGCCCATTAGGTGGCGACAGTTGCTTACAGCAGATGGCTGCTTTACTCAACTCGCGAACTCAGGGTTCAGATTATGTAGCGCGTTGGAGTGGTGATGAGTTTTTACTGCTATTGCGTGACTTTAAACGCAGCGCCATCGATAGTTATGTTGCAGAGCTTTGTAAAGTAATTGCAGAACATTCCTTTAGGCTTCCTAGTGGCGACACTATTAGCTTAACAGCATCCATTGGCTTCTCATTTTACCCATTGCCATTACTTGGTGGCCAAGTAATTGGTTGGGAAACATCCGTTAACTTAGCGGATATTGCACTGCATCAAGTAAAAAAACGTGGTGGCGATGGCGTTGCAAACATCACTTTTGATGAGCAGTTAGATGCCTTTGAATTTGAACAAACCAATAATATTGAGCAGCAGTTGAGCGTTTTGCAGGCCAACGGGTTAGCTGATATCAAAGTATGGATGCGCTAGTTAAAATACAGAGTAATAAAAATGCCCTAACGTATAACGTTAAGGCATTGGGAGGCCAACTAAAGGCAGTTAAGTTGCTGCCCTTGATGGGTTAGTGGTTTAACCAAGCGGGTAAAATAGCGACTGACTCAGGGGCTGTGAATGAGTAGCTTAAGTTAGCAGCAACATCACCACCTGGGCTATTTAAAATATTATCAAAGCGCATGACTAAACTATTTGATTTCTCGGCCACATAAAGGTGGTTGCCTGTAAACATAATATCGACAGGGTTACCAAGCATAGTCGCCGGGCCTGCGATATTGACACTGACATTGCTCAATCCAGAGCTAGTACCAGCATTATTTAATACAAATAGCTTGCCATCAGTGGCGTCTGCTGCACTGCCTACATCCGATACGATTAACGAATCACTGAGTGGATCATAATCTATCCCATGAATATTCGTTGGAGCAGGGAATGCTGTGCCAGCGGTTGCGGGTGTGATCAAGCGATCTTCCCCTGTAATTACACTCATACCTGCCATAAGTTTTCTTTTTACTTCATCGAATACGGCAATAGTACCATTGGTTAATGCAACAAATGCTCGGTCCGTGACAACATCGTAATCGACATCCCAAGGGCGTGCGCTGTTACTTGGTGTCAGTGTGATTAGTGGGCTTGCATCACCAGTGGTACAAGTAGAGAATACTAAAATTCCGGGGGTGGCGGCGTTATTTTCAGCAACAAAAACTAACCCACTGTCTGATGCTACATCTAAACCTTTAGGAGAGATTAGGCCTGTATTTGAACCACTAATAATTGAATCTTGACTGAGCGTAAATACCTCACCATCACGATGCATGGCGACTTTATTTGCAATGACAATTCCACCGGTAGAGGTGGTGCTGTTATCAAAGGTCGCATAACTATTACCTGCTTTATCAAAAGTAACGCTTTCAATTGTTTGGTTTGCATTAAAATTGCCTAACTCACTGGTAAGTGGCGCATTTAAACGTGATATTTGCCCAGTTGTAGGGCCGGCAGTGCCAGGGTTGCTGCTGACGGCAACAGCCATTAATGGCATATTAGCTATATAGCTATCCGACACGTCCGCCATGTCATTGTGCATAACTGTTTCTGTTATTGATTCTGGCTTAATAGTCGCAGTAACGCTATCTGGACTGATATCGCCGCTAGCGCCGGAAAAGATATTACTAAATACCAGTACCGCGTCATTTGATTTCTCAGCGACGCGCAGGTCGCTGCCTGTTAAGCTTATATCAACAGGGTTACCAAGCATACTTGCTGGGCCTGCAATGCTACGTGCAACGCTGATATTACCATCTGCAAGAGAGGCATTATTGATCACAAACAAAGCGCCATCGGTTGCATCACTGGCACTACCGACATCAGAAAGCACTAATTTATTGGTGTGAGCATCATAAGCAATACCATGAATGTTGACTGATATTTTCTCACCGGCTTCATTACTTGGGGTGATAGTACGTGTAGGCATTGCGACAAAGCCACCATCAACATAATTGTCGTATACACCCACATCACCATTGGTTAGCGCCACATATAAACGATCGTTTACATCATCATAAGTAACATCCCACGGTTTTGCGTCTGTGACTGTGCTTGCTAAAGGTGTTGCATCACCCGCTGCGGTAGCGCCAAAAACAGTGATCTGCATGGCATTAAAGTCAGCGACAAAAATAAGTCCACGTTTAGTCGATACATGAATACCTTTAGGGTTGACTAAGGTAGTAGTACTACCCGTAATAGTGCGGTCACGGTTGCTGTCAAACATTGTGCCGTCTGCACGACTCAAAACTTGGCAAACTGTGCTAATAGCACCATTACCAGAGTCACTGGCTTGTATTAAATTACCTAAGCCATCAAAGGCAACACCTTCATTCGCACCACTATTAAATGTTTTTAATTTCGCAGCATTTTGGTCTATTAGGTCTACTGTACCTGCGTTATCGGTACCATTATTAGCGAGGATAAAGGTTGCCGCTGCAAAACCTGTGGTGCCATCAGCCCCATCAGTACCGTCACTGCCATTTGTGCCGTCGGTACCATTTGTTCCGTTAGTGCCTGCAACTCCAGCTATACCCTGAGCTCCTGCTACACCATCGTTGCCGTCGTCACCATCACAGCCAGTTAAACTAAACACAATTGCTAAAGTAAGTGCCGATAAGCAGAGTTTACCTGCCATTGATTGAGTGTGGATAGACTGAGTTGTTGCCTCTGATTTAAACGTTTTCATAGTTTGTACCTTCTTAAATATTCCATCAAATGTGAACATACAAAGAGTTTTGCTTAGAACAGCTTATATCAATCGTGTTAAGTTATTAGTCATTTATAGCGACGGATAAATAGAGTGATAACAAGGCATAAATTTTAATGTGTAGTTGTTCCACATGAAAAATTTATAACGCCGTTAGCGCTTTATTTAGCACGCTAGAAAGGCTAAATATTTAAGTCGATTGGTATTATATAAAAGCGTGAACGCTTTGCTCACGAGTTAACCTCAGTGAATAAACGTGGCAGAGAAATAATTGGATGCAAAAAAATGGAAATAACTTGAAGTTTTTTTAATATTATGATTTTTATAATAAAAAAGGAGCCATGCTCCTTTTTATTATTTAACCAGACTTTCTCGAGTGATTTACTCGTTACATCGCTTAGTCAGTAATAAAACTAGTTATACTGTTGAGTATGCCTTGTGAACCTAAGCCCATTTCATCGTGCATTTGCTCTTGTGTGCCATGCTTGATGAATTCATCGGGAATCCCTAAATTTAGGATGCTGACATTTGCTTTTATTGCGGCTAAATATTCATTCACAGCAGAGCCTGCACCGCCAACTATGGCATTATCTTCAAGTGTTACAAGCACCTCATGATCAGCTAATAAACTGTCGATTAATGCGCTATCTAGTGGCTTAACAAAACGCATATCGACGAGACTGGCGTTGAGCTCTTTTGCTGCTAATTGAGCATTTTCAAGTAAAGTACCAAAAGATAAAATCGCGATTTTAGCACCTTGTTTAATTACACGGCCTTTACCGATCTCAAGCTCAGTCATTTGCTCGCTTATTTCGGTGGTACCAGCACTACCACGAGGGTAGCGCACAGCGACAGGGCTGTTACAACGATAACCGGTGTAAAGCATTTGCCGGCATTCATTGGTATCACTTGGCGCCATGATGATCATGTTTGGAATACAGCGCATAAAACTTAAATCGTATGCACCTTGGTGGGTCTCGCCATCGGCACCCACAATACCAGCACGGTCAATGGCAAATAGTACTGGTAAGTTTTGCAGTGCTACATCATGTATAAGCTGATCATAGGCGCGTTGCAAAAAGCTAGAATAAATAGCAACAACGGGTTTTAAGCCTTCACACGCAAAACCAGCCGCTAAGGTAACCGCATGTTGCTCAGCAATAGCAACATCAAAGTACTGCTTAGGATATTCTTTCGAAAAACGCACCATTCCAGAGCCTTCACGCATTGCAGGGGTGATGGCCATCAATTTGCTATCTTGGTTTGCCATATCACATAGCCAGTCGCCAAATACTTTAGAAAAGGTGGCTGCGCCAGGTGTTGATTTTGGTAAGCTTGAAATAGCAGGGTCGAACTTTGGTACACCATGATAACCAATTGGGTCGGCTTCAGCAGGTTTATAGCCTTTTCCTTTTTGCGTTTTGATGTGAAGTAGCTGTGGGCCTTTTAAATTACGCATATTACGTAATGTATCTACCAACATATTTACATCGTGACCGTCGATAGGACCGATATAGTTTAAGCCCAGCTCTTCAAAAAAAGTGCCTGGAATAACCATACCTTTTAAATGTTCTTCCATACGACTCGCTAATTGCTTTACAGGTGGTACACCTGAGAGTAGCTTTTTACTGCCTTCACGAATGTTTGTATAAAAACTGCCTGATAAAATGCGTGCAAAGTGGTTTGTGAGTGCTCCCACATTTTCTGAAATCGACATTTCGTTATCATTTAAAATGATTAACATATCCGACTTTACATCACCTAAGTGATTCATTGCTTCAAATGCCATGCCTGCGGTGATTGCACCATCGCCAATGACGGCGACTGTTTTACGACCTTTGCCTTCTTTTTGCGCAGCAATAGACATGCCTAAAGCCGCAGAAATTGAAGTGCTTGAGTGGCCCACGCTAAAGGTATCGTATTGGCTTTCTTCACGAAATGGAAAAGGGTGTAAGCCATCTTTTTGGCGAATAGTATGCATTTGATCGCGACGACCCGTTAAGATTTTATGCGGGTAAGCTTGATGACCTACATCCCATACCAAACGGTCTTCAGGAGTATTGTACACATAGTGTAATGCAACCGTTAGCTCCACAGTACCTAGGCCTGATGCAAGGTGACCACTGCTTTGCGACACTGAGTTAAGTAAATAATCACGCAGCTCATTGCTAAATGCAGGTAATTTTTGTTGCGCTAAATCACGCAGTTGGGCTGGTTCGTCAACCAAACCTAATAATGGATACTTGCTACTATCAAGTGTCATGATTTTTAATACATCCTTCGCTAACCAGGCATCATTATAACGCAATGTTACTCTGGTTTTTTAGTTATTTTGTACATCATTATTTGCTAATAAATGCTGAATCTAGCTTAATACTCTCGCTCAACAATATATTTTGCTAAATGCTCAAGCTCTGTGGTATCTGCGTCAATGTCAGCTAAAGCACGCAGTGCTTGCTCAAGTAAAAGTTGAGCTTTTTGTTTTGCACCAGCTAGCCCAAGTAGTGCAGGGTAGGTTGCTTTATTGGCCGCAACATCGGAGCCTTGTGGTTTTCCTAGTACTTGGGTGTCGCCTTCGATGTCTAGGATATCGTCTTGTACCTGAAAAGCCAGTCCAATTGCATCACCAAACTGTTTTAATTGTATTAATGTTTTTTGCTCAACCCCTTTTGCACACAGTGCCCCTAAGGTGATTGCGCAGTTTAGCAAAGCCCCTGTTTTTAGTTGATGAATTCGCTCAAGTTCAGCAAGACTCACCGCTTTGTTTGTTGCGACAATATCCAATGCTTGACCACCAACCATACCTTCAATGCCCGATGCTTTGGCAAGTGTTGCAATCATTTTTAGTTGCTGCTGAGCGGGAACATCAAATACATGATTGGCTATTAAATCAAATGCCAGTGTTTGCAGGGCATCTCCTGCTAAAATTGCCTGGGCTTCACCATACACAATATGGCAAGTAGGGCGACCGCGGCGTAAATCATCATCATCCATTGCAGGCAAGTCATCATGGACTAACGAGTAACTATGAATGCATTCTATGGCGGCGGCTAACACATCTAAATCCTGATGCTTTGCGCCAAGCATTCTGCCTGTGGCGTATACTAAAAATGGTCGTAGCCGTTTACCGCCATTTAAAACACTATAATGAGTTGCCTGTTTGATACTATCCTCTGTATCCAATGGTTGCTCAAAATACCGATTGAGAGTGGCTTCAACATCACGTTGAGCGCATTTTATTTGCTCTGTTATTAACACTCGTTATTCCAAATCATTATCAAAGTTAGTAAGCGGTGACTGACTATCATTACCCATCAAAATAGCGACTTTTTGTTCTGCTTGTTGCAACTTGCTAGATGATGCGCCAGCCAAAGCAATACCGCGTTCAAATTGTTTTAATGATTGTTCAAGCGAAAGCTCACCTTGCTCCATTTCTGTGACGATTAAGGATAATTCTTCAAGCGCTTGCTCAAAGCTTAGGTTCTCTGGTTTTTTAGTCGCCATAGTGGATTCAACTTAGATGATAGAAATGTGAGGCCAATTTTAGGGGGAATGCTAAACTAGGTCAAAGGCTGATGCGTTTTTTTTGAATAATAAACTATATTCTTGTCACTGATTAAATGCTTTTACTCAGATTTAAACCTTGCAGGTTAAGCGTGGTAGATTAAAATGCCAAATAGAGCTAAACGTTTTCATTTCATTTTTTTCAGTAAATGGTTTAAGTAATTCAATACATTGCCGATAAGCAGTTAATAATAAAAATTTACTGTCGCGGGCAGTAAAGCATGAGTTCCTTTGGAGGGGTAAGTGGATTTAGCAACCATTATAGGTATTCTCGGCGCTATTGGCTTGATTGTCATGTCCATGTTTTTGAGTAGCAGCGGCGAAGTGGCGATGTTCTACAATACTCCGTCTGTAGTGATTGTATTTGGTGGCTCGATTTTTATCGTGTTATCAAATTATACAATGAGCCAGTTTTTTGGCATTGGTAAAGTTGCTGCCAAAGCGTTTATGTTTAAAATCGAATCTCCCGAAGAGCTTATCGAAAAAGCCGTTGAGCTTGCTGATTCAGCACGTAAAGGAGGGTTTTTAGCACTCGAAGAAGCTGAAATACCAAATGCATTTATGCGTAAGGGCGTCGATATGCTTGTCGATGGTCATGATGCTGATGTGGTTAGAGCGACACTACAAAAAGATATTGCACTGACTTCTACTCGCCATGAATCGGGAGCGGGCTTATTTAAAGCGCTTGCCGATATTGCCCCTGCTATGGGCATGATTGGTACACTTATAGGTTTGGTGGCAATGCTATCTAATATGGATGACCCTAAAGCAATTGGCCCGGCAATGGCGGTCGCACTTTTAACAACCCTATATGGTGCATTTTTAGCCAACGTAGTGGCGATACCAATTCAAGTTAAATTAGAGCTACGTAAAGACGAAGAAGCAATGAACCAGCGTTTGATTTTAGATGCTGTGTTAGGTATTCAAGATGGTCAGAATCCAAAAGTTATCGAAGGCATTTTGAAAAACTACCTCGCTGAATCAAAAAGAAAAGTCGATACTGAGGAGTAAGCATGTCTGAGCAAGAGTGCAAGTGCCCACCACCAGGACTTCCTGCTTGGATGGGGACGTTTGCGGATTTAATGTCATTGTTGATGTGCTTTTTTGTGCTTTTGCTCGCGTTTTCAGAAATGGATGTGCTGAAATTTAAACAAATCGCGGGCTCGATGAAGTTTGCTTTTGGTGTGCAAAATAAAATAGAAGTAAAAGATATCCCCAAAGGGACATCGGTGATTGCCATGGAATTCACCCCAGGTAAACCTGAACCTACTCCGATAGAAACCATTCAACAGCAAACTGTGGAAATGACCCAGCAAATGTTAGAATTTCAGGCGGGTGATGAAAGCTCTGCGGGTGGGCGTCAAGAACAACGTGGTAACAAGCGCGGTGGTGAGTCGCAAAGTACTGCGCAACAACAAGCCTCTGAGCAATCAATTGCTGCAGCCGATCAAGAGCAAGTTAATGAGCTGGTGAAAAAAATAGCGCAGCAATTAGAACAGCAAATAATGGATGGGGCGATTGAACTGGAATCGTTAGGTCAGCAAATTATTATTCGTATTCGCGAAAATGGTTCATTTCCTTCTGGCAGTGCCTTTTTACAGCCTAAATTCAAACCTATTATTCGTGATATAGCCACGCTGTTAAAAGATGTGCCAGGTGAAATTACGGTCTCGGGCCATACTGATGACTTTCAAGTATCTAATGAGCTGTATACCAATAATTGGGACTTGTCATCAAAACGAGCTGTTGCGGTAGCAAGCGAAATGCAAAAAGCACAAGGCTTTGATAAAACTCGTATGGTTGTAGTTGGCCATGCAGAAACACGGCCATTAGTTCCTAATGAAACTGACGCAGATAGACGTCGTAATCGCCGCGTAGAAATATCAATCATGCAAGGGAAGGCAAAAGAATCTGATCCAATAGATGTTCGTCAATGATGCTTGGCAAAGTACCTAATTTAGCTTAAAGTGACTTTTTAACAAGTGTAACGGAGTGACGTATGAAAAAGGTTGATATATATAGCTATATGCCGGGCAATGGTTCTGGTGGCGATGAAGAAGAGAAGAATGTTAAGTAACGCCAATGCCTAATTGGGTGAACAATGTAATTTTTATGCTTGAATATAGCTGGGTGTTATTTTTACTACCAGCTATTTTTGTATTTTATTTACGTAAGGATTGGCTGGCATTTCGATTCGTCTTGATTACAGCTTTTTTCTTTTCGTATGGGGCCGTGATTTATTCAAGCCTAAGAGAATTTGATGACCCTTATATTTGGCGTTACGTAGTTTGGGCATTTAACGATCTAGCGTGGATGGCTTTGATTGCCTACTTAGGAATTAAAGATAAGGTGTACCTTTGGCAAAGTGTCATTGGCCAACTTGTAGTTATAGCTGCACCCTTATTACAATTATTTCGTTTGGTTGATCGTCACTTGTGGGATCTCTCCTACAGCACGATGATGTATAAAACACTGCTACCTATCATTAATACTGCAACAGTGGTGGTGTGTTATCTACCATTGATTTACTTATTATCCCGTAAATCGGAAACGTCAAACAAGGTTAATATTTCCCAGTAAATTTATGTGTGCTAGACTACTGTTTATATAAACAGTTGTTGTGGCTTGCTATGAAATTATACATTGCTGAAAAACCATCCCTTGGTCGTGCGATTGCCGATGCCCTCCCAAAGCCGCATAAAAAGCATGATGGCTATATTGAAGTAGCCAATGGTGATTGCGTTTCTTGGTGTATTGGCCATCTGCTAGAGCAAGCCGAACCTGACGATTATAATGAGCAATATAAAAAATGGCGCTTTGATGATTTACCTATAGTGCCACAGCAATGGCAGTTAAAAGCAAAGTCAAAAACTCGTAAACAGCTTACAGTACTTAAAAAGTTAATCAAACAAGCCGAACAGCTTGTTCACGCTGGCGATCCGGATAGAGAAGGCCAATTGCTTGTAGATGAAGTCATTGAACAAGTCAAATTATCACAGGCCAAAAAACACAGTATTCAACGGTTATTGATCAGTGATTTAAACGTCAGTGCGGTAAAAAAAGCATTAGCGAGTATGCGTACCAATCGTGATTTTATTCCTCTAAGTGTTTCTGCACTGGCACGCTCTCGTGCTGATTGGTTGTTTGGCATGAATCTAACGCGTGCTTATACCTTAGCTGGGCAAAAAGCAGGGTTTGGCAACGTGCTTTCTGTTGGGCGAGTACAAACACCAATATTAGGGTTGGTGGTTCAGCGTGATAACGAAATTGCTAATTTTGTCGCTAAACCTTTTTATGAAGTATTAGCCCATTTAAGCACCGAAAATAAAGAGCCATTTACTGCAAAGTGGCAACCAAGCAAAGCGTGTGAACCTTATCAAGATGAAGAGGGGCGAGTGCTGCATCGCGGTCTTGCTGAAAATGTTGCATCACGTATCACAGATCAACCTGGCAAAGTGACGGCACTTGAGCAAAAGCAAAAAAAACAACAAGCGCCTTTACCTTATAACTTGTCAGCTTTGCAAATAGACGCTGCTAAGGCATTTACAATGCCTGCGCAAAAGGTACTAGATATTTGCCAAGTGTTATATGAACGCCATAAACTTATCACCTACCCTCGTTCAGATAACCGTTATCTTCCAAAAGATCACCACCGGGAAGCTGCAAGCATTATAAAAGCAATTGCGACTAATGGCGGGCAAAGTAACGCAGTTTGCCAAGGCGCTGATACCGCTATTCGCAGTAAATGTTTTAATGATGCTAAAGTTGCTGCGCATCATGCAATCATACCCACGGCTAAGCAGTTAAAGTCAGTAAGTTTGAATGCTGATGAAGCAAAAGTGTATGGCTTGATTTGTCGTCATTATCTCATTCAGTTTTATCCTGATTATGTTTTTAATGAAACGAAAGTTGAGGTTACCATCGCGGGTGGTTTATTTAAGGCTAATGCTAAACAAGATGTTGAACTTGGTTTTAAAGTGCTGATGGGTCGATCTGAGCTTAAAGATCAGCAAAGATTACCGCCATTGGTTAAAGGGCAAGTACTTCATTGTAGCCATGGTGAGATTATCGATAAAATGACCACGCCACCGGCACATTTCACTGATGCCACCTTACTAAGCGCGATGACAGGGATAAGCCGTTATGTCAAAAACCCAGATATCAAGAAAATTTTAAAAGAAACAGATGGCCTTGGAACGGAGGCTACCCGAGCTGGTATATTAGAGCTATTGTTTAGGCGACGGTTTTTACAGCGTCAAGGTAAATCAATTTTGGCAACACAAACTGGTAAAGCGTTAATTGCAGTTCTACCAGAGGGGTTAGCTAGCCCCGACTTAACTGCAAAATGGGAAGCATCATTAGGTGATATTGCCGAGCAACGACTGAGTTATCAGCAGTTTTTAACACCACTACTGAGTGATTTATCGCATTTTATCGATCAAGCAGGGCAATGTAATAGCCAAGCCTTTGCGCACTTACCAAAAACGCCGCCAAAGCGACGTTTTAAAAGAAAGCCTAAATCTAAATCGGCTTAGCGGATTTACTGATTAAATAACGCAACGGCAGCATTACTCATCGCTTTTATTCCTGTTGGCAGTGCTACTTTATAATCAGGTGCAAATTTACTTGAATGCAATGATGGTAAAGTGGTCCCTGATTTTTGTGCCGCAGCGTATTGAGCTTGTTCAACTCCACCTAACCAAAATAAGGTGATGGGAATATTTTTGTCAGTTCGACCATACAAGCCAAAATCTTCCCCAGCCATTACCGCTTCTGTTTCTAGTACATTACTAGCACCAATTGCAGCACTAATTGCACTACGAACAATATTTGTTTGTGCAGGGTTATTATAAGTTGAGGGAATTGATTCATCTTCATGCACAAACACTTCTGGCATAAGCGATTCTTCTAAGCCAGCGCTTAATGCAATCCCTTGTGAAATACGTTTGATTGCTGCAATTTGTTGTAAACGCACTTCAGGGTTATAACTGCGTAAAGTAAGTTGTAATTTCACTTCATCAGAAATGACATTATGTTTAGAGCCACCATGGATAGAGCCAACAGTTATTACTGATGGCTCTAACGGTGAAAGCTCACGGCTAGTGATGGTTTGTAGTGCTAATACGATGCGTGATGCAATGACCACAGGATCAATCGTAGTGTGTGGATAAGCACCATGACCGCTTTTTCCTTTGACTGTAATATCAACAGAATCGACACTTGCCATGGTGTACTCGTTTTTCATACTGACTTTTCCTGCGGGTACGCTGGCACTGACATGCAGAGCAATAACATGATCAGGAGTGGGGAATTTAGAGAATAACCCCTCTTTGAGCATTGCTTTAGCGCCACCCCCCACTTCCTCTGCAGGTTGTGCTACCATCATTAAAGTACCTTGCCATGCATTTTTATGCTTCACTAACTGCTGAGCAGTACCAATGAATGAACTCATATGAATATCGTGGCCACAGCCATGCATTACACCAACAGTCGCACCATGCTCATTAGTAACAGTGACCTTAGACGCATATGGTTTGCCAGTTTGCTCAATAATAGGTAAACCATCGGTATCAGTGCGGATCATAATTGTTGGACCATCACCATTTTTATAAATTCCGACTACGCCAAACCCACCAACATTGTCAGTGACTTTAAAATCAAGTTGTTTGAGTTGTTTTGCTATTTTCTGTCCTGTTTGTTGCTCGCGGTAAGAAAGTTCGGGGGACTGGTGTAAATCTAAGTAAAACTTTTCAATTGCAGGCATGGTTTTATCTAGCTTGAGATCTAACGTCGTGGCGCTGACCAGTGGACTTATAAAAAGTAGGGCGGCGTAAAGTTTGTGAAATTTCATAAAAGACCTTTTTGATTTATGGCTTGTGAGCGGGGCTTGTAATTATTATATCTGCCACCATATAAAACCCTAAATAGTCTGATATGGCAATCAATCGTAATGAATAATATGGTCAATGTTAATCCGCAAAACCTGCAACAAGTACTAGGTGAAACTTCACAGCAAAAACTGGTACTACTTAGCTTTTACTCTGCACAGAGCCCTGAGTGTCAATCGCAAGCAGCCATTTTAGAAAAAATTGTCGGCCAATACGGTGAGCATTTACTCGTTGCAACGTTAGATTGTGATATTGAACAGCAATTAGCTGCGCAATTAGCACAACAAATTGGTTTGCAAACACTGCCAACTCTTGTGTTTTTGAAAGATTCTGCGCCAGTTGATATGTTAGCGGGGGCACAGTCTGAGCAACAAATACGCGATGTGTTAGCTAAGCATTTACCAGCACAACACGAATTACTGCTAGAGCAAGCTAAACAGGCTTTAATAGCACAAGATCTTAATAGTGCCTTCAATTATGCAAAGCAAGCTTACGAATTAGACACTACCAATGCACGAATTAAATTGGTGTTGGCAGATATCTGTATACAAATACATAAGCTTGATGATGCGCAAGCACTACTGGCATCTGTAGCAGAAAATGAGCGTGATGCTTACTTTACAAATATTCAAGCAAAATGCGAGCAGGCTCTTTTAGCACAAGAATCACCAGAAATAAAAGCATTGCAAGTTCAGGTTGAAAAATACCCGAATGATTTAGAAATTAAAGCCGAGCTTGCTGACGCATTAAATCAGGCTGGTCGCAAAGAAGAAGCGTTAGAGCTACTTTTTAACATTTTGAAAAAAGATTTAAATTTTGCTCAAGCAAAGCCTACTTTTTTAGATGTAATAGCGTCTTTACCTGATGGCGATAGCTTAGCCGCAAAATATCGTAGAAAGCTCTACAGCATACTATATTAAGGAAGTTTTGTAGCAGACAATAAAAGCACCACGCCACTGTGGTGTTTTTTTATACTAAAAACTTGCTAAATACAAAACCTAAGTAATACTTAAGATCCTCTCGAGAAAAGTTTGTCTGTTTTTTATTCAGTGAACTACATGTTTTATGTGTCTTAGTGCGTTTTTTGTGCGAAGTTCGCTTTTTTTTATGTTTCTATTAAAAAACGCTTGCGTAAAATTCGCGGCGCCCTATAATGGGACCCCACTGAGACGGCAGAGCAGGCAACGCATAGCGAGCCAAGTAAGTCACTTAGTAAGTCGAGTAAAACTTGAGTTTAGATTTTTAATAAAGTTTAAAATTAAGTGTTGACAAAAAAATAGGAAAGCGTAAAATTCGCTTCCCTTGAGTCGCCAAGGCAACTCAAACGTTCTTTAACAATATAAAGCAATCATCTGTGTGGGCACTCGTACAGATTGAGTTCTAACAGCGAAGCTACTTAGGTAGTAACGCAAACAAATTTAGAGTCTCAATTGAAACTGAGTGACCAACAGCAATAAATTTATTTATTGC
>NZ_PNDT01000089.1:0-5800 GCF_005886375.1 Pseudoalteromonas sp. S1727 | reverse complement strand
AATTCTGATATTTGTGTTCTTATCGATTAATTATTCTAGCGGATATCGCTTAGCTGATAGCTGATAGCTGATAGCTGATAGCTGATAGCTGATAGCTGATAGAAGAAATTTCTTGTGGAAAAAACAACCGTCGAGTAGCAATGTGGTAAAAGTGCTGGTATACTCCCGCGTCTGCCACGTTGCGTTCTATTGCCTTCATCAGATTAGCCTCTTTTGAATGGCGCTAAAGTCTTAAACTCGAAGGGGTTGGAGCAAACATTTAGAGCGGTAATTAATAATAATTACCTGTGGTTTTAATTGAAAAACATTGGATTTTTATAAATGAAAACGTTTGTTGCTAAACCAGAAACAGTAAAACGTGACTGGTACGTAGTTGACGCTGAAGGTAAAACTTTAGGTCGCATCGCTACTGAAATCGCTCATCGCCTACGCGGTAAGCACAAAGCTGAGTACACTCCACACGTAGATACTGGTGATTACATCATCGTTATCAACGCGGAGAAAGTTACTGTAACTGGTAACAAGTTCAAAGATAAAGTGTACTATGCTCACTCTGGTTTCCCAGGTGGTCTTAAGTCTACTACTTTTGATAAACTTCAAGCTGCAAAGCCTGAAATGATCATCGAGAAAGCTGTTAAGGGCATGTTGCCACGTGGTCCTTTAGGCCGCGCAATGTACCGTAAACTTAAAGTTTACGCGGGTACTGAGCACAACCATGCTGCACAACAGCCTCAGGTTCTAGACATTTAAGGAGCACTAACATGGCAAATCAATACTACGGTACAGGTCGTCGTAAAAGTTCAAGTGCTCGCGTATTCTTACGCCCAGGCACTGGTAACATCGTAATCAACAATCGCTCTTTAGAAGAGTATTTTGGTCGCGAAACAGCACGCATGGTTGTTCGTCAAGCTCTAGGGCTTGTTGATATGACTGAAAAGTTTGATCTTTACATCACCGTTGCTGGTGGTGGTACTACTGGTCAAGCTGGTGCTATCCGTCACGGTATCACTCGTGCACTTATGGAGTTTGACGAGTCACTACGTCCACAACTTCGTAAAGCAGGTTTCGTTACTCGTGATGCACGTAAAGTTGAACGTAAGAAAGTGGGTCTTAAGAAAGCGCGTAAGCGTCCACAGTTCTCAAAACGTTAATATTTACGTTATCAAGAATTCAAAAACCCAGCCGAGGCTGGGTTTTTTGTTTTTGCGGCTATAAAAGTTAGCGATAAGCCTTGAGTTTTATATGGTGGTATTATTTAATCTTGAAAAACTCGCAACTCGCAACTCGCAACTCGCGCTCTCTATAAGTGAATGCAAATTCGCACTTTTTATTAGTAACCAGCAAACTCGCATCAAATATGCGCCTAATAATTAACCTGCTTTGGCCTTTACTGCGTGTAACTCAAAAAAAAGTTCAATAATTATTGTAATAAGTGTAAATCCGTCAGTTAATTGGTGAATTTTTTTGCTACAATTGTCTGGCAAGTAATGTGAGTGAGTTCAACAGCACCATGTGCAGTTTATCTGTTTCCTCTTAGTGAGGTTGATCTTGGTCAGTATATTGTTTTTTAAAGACGCTATTATAACAAACGGCTTCATACTCGAGCCGACCCTATTAATAATTTAATTAAATCGGGTTTATTCGAGCATGGAACTGTGAATAACCTTGTTTTAATCAAGGGTTTTAATTATGATCGCGTCTATTTTAAAATTTCTAAAAATTAACCTGCTGTAACTGATGTTCTCAATATAGCAAGTGTTGGGAATCATAGTGGAGATAAGTGGATGAGCAATGCGCCTGTAGACAATGGCCGACGTCGCTTTTTAACCATAGCTACCTCTGTTGTAGGTGGTGTTGGTGCGGCTGGGGCTGCTGTTCCTTTTATTGCGTCTTGGAATCCAAGTGAGCGAGCTAAATCTGCGGGTGCGCCTGTAGAAGTAGATATCAGCAAGCTTGAGCCTGGGCAATTAATACGTGTCGAGTGGCGTGGTAAACCTGTATGGGTTGTATCACGTACCCCAAAAATGCTTGAGCAGATGAAAGCTCACGAAGATCAACTTCGTGATCCTGCATCTGAAGAGCCTCAACAACCTGAATCAGCTGTAAACGAATACCGTTCAAAACGTCCGGAAATTTTCGTTGCTGTTGGTATTTGTACACACTTAGGTTGTTCACCAGGCTTTTTTGAAGGCAACTTTAGTGAAAAAGTAGAAGGAACCGATGATGGTTTCTACTGCCCATGTCACGGTTCTAAATTTGATATGGCAGGTCGCGTATTCCAAGCGGTTCCAGCACCATTAAATTTAGAAGTACCGCCTTACACCTTTATCGATGACACCACTATTTTAGTGGGCGAAGAAGAAGGGGCTGCCTAATGTTTGGTAAGATTATTGGTTGGATCGACGACCGTATCCCAATGACACGTGTTTGGAACATGCATATTGCACAGTATCCGGCACCAAAAAACTTTAACTTCTGGTACTTCTTTGGCTCTTTAGCTATGTTAGTGCTGGTAAACCAAATCCTAACTGGTATTTGGTTAACGATGAACTTTGTTCCGTCAGCTGAAGGGGCATTTGCTTCTGTAGAATACATCATGCGTGATGTTGAATACGGCTGGTTATTACGTTATTTGCATTCAACCGGTGCATCAGCGTTCTTTATCGTTGTCTATCTACATATGTTCCGTGGCATGATCTACGGTTCTTATCAAAAACCACGTGAATTACTGTGGTTGTTTGGTATGTTTATCTTCTTAGCGCTTATGGCTGAAGCCTTCATGGGTTACTTATTACCTTGGGGTCAAATGTCATTCTGGGGTGCACAGGTAATCATTTCATTATTTGGTGCGATTCCGGTTATTGGTGATGACTTAACGCTTTGGATCCGTGGTGACTACGTAATTTCAGGTGCAACGCTTAACCGCTTCTTCGCACTGCATGTAATTGCGTTACCTTTAGTGATCGTTATCTTAGTATTCTTACATATTGTTGCCCTTCACGAAGTGGGTTCAAATAACCCTGATGGTGTTGAAATCAAACGTAAGAAAGGCTCTGTTGCAGAAGAAGATAAGCCTAAATTTAAATTCCATGAGTATTACACTGACAAGAAAGACATTGTTGATGCGATACCGTTCCACCCATATTACACAGTAAAAGATATTATGGGCGTGGTAGGTTTCTTAATCTTATTTTGTTGGGTTGTGTTTTTTATGCCTGCGATGGGTGGGTTCTTTTTAGAAGCGCCGAACTTTGAGCCAGCAAACCCACTTAAGACGCCTGAACATATTTTCCCTGTTTGGTACTTTACGCCATTCTATGCAATCTTACGTGCAATCCCAGATAAATTAATCGGTGTTGTCGCTATGGGTGCATCGATTGTTGTACTGGCTCTGTTACCTTGGATTGACCGTGGTACAGTTAAATCAGTTCGTTACCGTTGTGGCTTCCATAAATGGAACATCGCAGGTTTTGTGGTGACTTTCGTTTTACTTGGTTGGGTGGGCGCAACTCCACAAACTGATTTGAAAACGATTATCTCGCAAATCTGTACTGTGACTTACTTTATGTTCTTCGTGCTGTTATTTGTATACAGTAAGAATGAAAAAACTAAGCCATTGCCAGAGAGGTTAACGAAATGATGAAGAAGCTAATTATCGGTTTATTTGCTTTATCAATAAACGTATTGCCGGCAATGGCTGCAGGTCCTTCGGTTCAGCTAATGGAAGCGGGCAATGACCTTACAGATCAGCCATCATTGCAACGTGGTGCAAAGTTGTTCATGAATTACTGTCTTGGTTGTCACCAAATGCAGTATCAACGTTATGAGCGTACTTTTCGTGATATCGGTATTCCTACAGAGGTAGGTCTTGAGCAGTTAATTTTTGACGGTTCAAAAGTAGGTAGCCATATTACCAATGCAATTACTAAAGATGATGCTGCAAAATGGTTTGGTGCGGCTCCGCCGGATCTAACAAATGTTGCGCGAGTGCGTGGCAGTGATTGGATTTACACCTATTTAAAATCGTTTTATAAAGATGAATCTCGTCCGTTCGGTGTGAATAATACAATATTCCCATCGGTAGGTATGCCGCATGTTCTACAAGAGCTGCAAGGTTTACCTACGCCTATCACTGAAGAAGTGGAAGAACATGGTCAAACTGTGACTAAAGTTGTTGGCACTAAAACAGATGGCACTGGCGAATTAAGTGTAGATGAGTATGACCAAGCTGTTCGTGATTTAACGAACTTCCTAGAGTACGTAGGTGAGCCTACGCGTCTTGAATCGGAAGCGCTTGGCCTTAAGGTAATCGGATTCTTAATTATCCTCTTTATCTTGTCATTTATGCTGAAGAAAGAATACTGGAGAGATGTTCATTAATCTTGAACATATTTAAAGGTAATTTTGCAATAGGGGCTTAAGCCCCTATTGCTGTTTTTGTTATTTAATGGAGGTAGGCATGGCCGTAGCTGCCAATAAGCGCCCTGTAATGACCCTTTTTTCTGGTGCTAACTGTATGTATAGCCATCAAGTACGCATTGTACTTGCTGAAAAAGGCGTAAGTGTAGATATTCATCTGGCTGAAAAGGACAACCTGCCAGAAGCACTTCATGAAATTAACCCTTACGGTACAGTGCCAACACTGATCGACCGTGAGCTTGGTTTATATCAGGCAAACATCATCATGGAATACCTTGATGAACGTTTTCCTCATCCTCCACTAATGCCTGTTTATCCGGTAATGCGTGGCCGTAGCCGTTTGATGATGCATCGTATCGATACAGACTGGTATAGTTTAGCTGCTAAAATTTACGACAATGGTGCAGAATCTGCTCAAGCACGTAAAGAATTAACAGAAGCTCTACTTGCTGTTTCAGCCATCTTCACCGAAGCGCCATATTTTATGAGCGAAGAATTCAGCTTAGTTGATTGTTACTTAGCGCCGTTATTATGGCGTTTACCAGAGCTTGGTATTGAGTTAACAGGTGCAGGTTCAAAAGAAATGAAAGAATATATGATCCGTTTATTTGAACGTGAATCATTCCAAGCTTCTTTGACTGAAACTGAGCGCGAGATCCGTTTGTAATGACGCCTAATCGTCCTTATTTATTACGCGCTTTCTTTGATTGGATTGTCGATAATCAGTGTACACCGCATTTAGTGGTTAACGCTGATTTTCCAGCAGTACAAATACCAACACAGTTTGTTCAAGATGGTCAAATTGTATTGAATATTAGTCCTTCTGCTGTAACACAATTCTCAATGGATAATCAGCAGTTAAGCTTCAATGCACGTTTTGGCGGTCAGCCAATGCAAGTTTATGTACCAATCGGTGCTGTACTTGCTATCTATGCCCGCGAAAACGGTGAAGGCACGGTGTTTACCGCAGATGAGTTTTTAGAGGACGAAGACGAGTTTGCAGCTGAGTTAGAAAGTGTTGATGTCGCAGATGAATTACTACCTGACGAACCAGCACCAGCTAAGCCAGAAAAGAAAAAAGGCTCACATTTACGTGTTATTAAGTAATATGTAATTGTTTGATAAAAACCGCTTAGTAGCGGTTTTTTTTTATGTCTCGGAGTTTTTCAAGTTAGTTGTCGTATCAAGTTATACCAATCGTGTTAAGTTACTGACCATTTATAGCGACAGATAAATGGAGTGATAACAAGGCACAAATTTTGACATGTAGTTGTTCTACATGAAAAATTTATAACGCAGTTAGCGCTTTATTTAGCCCGCTAGAATGGTTAAATATTTAATTCGATTGTTATAAACGTTTATGCCCCCCGCATTACTTGTT